>CBDTWQ010000181.1:0-4584 GCA_965364115.1 uncultured Gammaproteobacteria bacterium
CAATGGTGCTTTCGAAAAGGTTGCGGCATCGTTCCGGCCAAACGATCAAATGAAGCACAGCACGAGGTCCGAATTTTCCAATCCATTCGAGCCGCAGTGGCCGGATATCTTCACAATCTGAATACTGGCAGGAACTACCACGAATTGCGTGAAATTCGAATTGGCTTTCGCAAGGCCGGCAAACCAATGGACAGCCTCAGCCTCGCAGACGGCCTGCTGCATTACTCGCAAAGGCGTCAAGCCTATGTCGATGAAGTCAAAGCAATGATTCAGCAAAATCGTACCTTTTGGCCCGCACAAAATTGATCAGAGCAATCGCGGGATTGACGGTTGCCCTGCTGATGGCCGGGCTGAGCATGGCAGACGATCACCCAGTCATCCTGCTTTACCATCATGTGAGCGAAGAAACGCCGGCATCGACTAGCGTCAGCCCCGCTGTATTTGATCAGCACCTCGAATATCTGGCTCAACACAACTTCACCGTTTTACCATTGGGCGAAATTATGCTGGCCTTACAAAACGACCAGCCTCTGCCCGAAAAAACGATTGCGCTGACCTTCGACGACGCCTACGATTCGATTTACAGCGAAGTGTTTCCACGCTTAAAAGAGCGAAATTGGCCGTTCACCGTTTTCGTCAACACTGAAGCGGTCGATCGAGAATTCGGTAATTACATGGTTTGGCCGCAAATCGAGGAAATGGCTGCTAATGGCGCCGAATTAGGCAATCACAGCCACAGCCACGACCATCTTGTTCGCCTTCAACCAGGTGAAACTGAAAACCAATGGCAACAGCGAATCACCGAAGACATCGGTCTTGCCGGGACGACACTGTTCGAAAAAACAGGCGTTGCACCCACTCTTTTCGCCTATCCCTACGGGGAATATTCGACAGCTTTGCAGGTGATCGTGCAAAACATGGGTTATTTCGGCATTGCGCAAAAGTCTGGCGCCGTTTCAAGCGGAACCGACTTTCTCGCCGTACCGCGCTTTCCGATGTCAGTCAGCTACAGCAATATGAATCGCTTTGGCCTCAGTGTGAACTCTAGATCATTGCTCGCCAAAGTCGATGAAGAGATTAACCCGAGCCAACAACATGGTCAGTTGGCTAGCCTCAGCTTATCGTTACAGCCAGACGAATATCGAATCAAGCAATTGGTCTGCTACAGCGCAACCGGCACAGCGCTTGAAATGATTTCGTCAGAGGCAAGCCCCTTGCAAATTAAAGTCAATGCCCCCGAATCACAACCCGCGGGTCGTAACAAAATTAACTGCACCGCGCCCTCAAACCTTGGAAAAGGTGTTTTCTATTGGTTTTCTCATCAGTGGTTAGTTAAAGAAGCTGATGGTAGCTGGTATCAAGGATAGTGCCGGCTGAATGCCCGTGATTGAATGATTCTATATTCATTTCGTCGTTGCCCCTTTGCCATTCGAGCACGTATGGCATTGGTTTACAGCGGAATCGACGCCGAACTCCGTGAAGTCAATCTTAGCGACCTGCCCAAATGTCAGCTGGCACTGTCACCCAAAGCAACCGTTCCAGTTTTGCTGTTAAACGACAGGACTGTGATCGATGAAAGTCTAGACGTCATGCTTTGGTCATTGTCACAATCAGACCCCGATCGTTGGCTTGATGTAGACCGCCAATCCTGGCGACTGATAGAAGGTTGTGACAATGAATTCAAGTTGTTACTAGATGGTTATAAATATTCAGACCGACACCCTGAGCTTAGTCCACTCCAACATCGAATCCGCGCCGAAACATTTCTTAGCGAACTCGAGCAAGTTTTGTCTAATCAAGTCTTTCTAACAGACAGTTGTCTTCGGCTCGCTGACGTAGCGATATTTCCATTTATACGTCAATTCGCCAGCGTTGAACCGGCTTGGTTTGAAAGCTGTGAGTTTGCTGCCGTGAGAGTCTGGCTGAACCGAATGTTACAAAGCGAGTTGTTCAAGCACGTGATGAGCAAAAACCCGATCTGGCAACCGGGCAATGATCCGGTTTCTTTACTGAATTGAGGTCTGTTTCAGATTCATCTGCTCAGCTCGTCGGCGCGGCTTTGATTAAACTCTAGTTTCAAGTCTTCGATAATTTTGTCAATATTAGGGATCGCACGCGCCTGTTGCTCGTCATCGATCCAGGATAATAGATACGGATTGATGCCGTCATCGGTGCCATCCTTCATAGTCGAAGACTCCGCGAGATAAGCACGTGGAATATCTTGAATATGAATCCCGAGATAGGGCAGTTCTGGGTCTGGGTCGGGGTTGAAAACAATCGCAATTCGAGCCCTGGCGCCAATCTTAGCAACATCAATATCGCACATTTGCTCCGCCGTGATCACCGGGATATAAATTCCGCGCCACATCACCAAGCCCGGAAACCAATCACTAGTGTTAACCAGCTTATGCGGTGGCGAATAACCAATAATCTCAGCGACTGCAGAATTCGGCAGTAACAAGTTGAGCGAGGTCAGTGGCAACAACATGCAACGCACCGCAACCACATTTTCACTCATACCCGTCTCCCGGCGGAATTCAATGCGGACTGTATATTCTCGATCAAATCAGATTCTTGATAGGGTTTGCCCAAATAGTTAGTCACCCCAATTTCCATTGCGCGATTGCGATGTTTTTCGCCACTACGCGAGGTAATCATGATAATCGGAATATCAGCGAACAACTTGTCACCACGAATATTGGCCGCCAACTCAAAACCATCCATTCGCGGCATTTCGATGTCGAGCAGCATGATGTCAGGTCTGACTTCAGCGAGTTGCGCCAGCGCATCAACACCATCTTTGGCGGTGATCACTTCATAGTTGTGACGTTCGAGCAACTTGGCCGCTACCCGTCGCATCGTAATTGAGTCATCAACCACCATTACTTTGGTGCGCTCTTTAACTGCAGGTAGTTGATTATAAGTTGCGTTTACTTGTTGAATCGCGGGATGGCGAATTAAACCTCCGACATCCAGAATTAAAACAACACTGCCGTCAGCCAGAATGCTGGCGCCTGCCAAGCCTTTGACCTGACTGATTTGTTTGCCTAGAGTTTTCACCACAATTTCGCGATTCCCAAGAATTTCGTCGACATGCAAAGCCACTCGAGTGTCACCAGAGCGACTCAGTATGACGGCCTGATTTTCGTTGCCTTCAACCGGCTTAAAACGCGTATTTCCACCGACCAATTTTGACAAATGATGCAACACAAACTTCTGATCGGCATAATCGATCAGCGCTTCTTCCTGTTGATAGTATTCAACCATTTTCTGCGTTCTAATGCGGGTGATGCCTTCAATATTAGGCAGGGGTATTGCGTAAGTTTCATCCCCTGTGCGGACTAAAATAGCCTGATTAATCGCTAATGTAAAAGGCAGACGGGCAATGAAGGTGGTGCCTGCCGAATTGGTTTCGATCTCGAGCGTGCCACCGAGTTGCTTGATCTCAATATCAACCACATCCATGCCCACACCACGACCCGAGAGTTGAGTCACTCGCTCGGCAGTGCTAAACCCGGGCTCAAGGATATATTGCAATAATTCAGCATCAGTTATCTGTTGCTCGGGTTGCATAAGCCCTAACTCAACCGCGCGATTTCGAACCTTTCTAACGTCGATTCCTGCGCCGTCATCACTGACTCGAATCACAACATCGGAGCCCCCTCGCGTTATATCGATAGTGATACGCCCTGCTTCCGGCTTTCCTTTTTGGATCCGCTGTTCGGGGGTTTCAATACCGTGGGATAAAGCGTTTCGAATGATATGCTCGAGCGGGGCAACCATTCGATCAAGCACCTTACTATCGACTTCATTATCTTCACCTGAGACGACCATTTCCGCTTTATTACCAGAGGCCTGACTACTTTGACGAACCAATCTTCGCAAACGCGACAACAGCGCTGAAAACTTCACCATCCGACTTTTGATCAGGCCATCTTGCAGATCAGTATTAACTCGGTATTGCTGCAGCAACAAGGTTTCGGAATCTTTGACCTGATCACCCAGTATGCCTTGCAAGCTCGATAGGTCATTCACCGACTCACTCAGGCTGCGCGATAATTCCTGAATCAAGGTGTAGCGATCCATTTCCAGCGGATCAAAATCACCCCTGTCGTCAGAATCTTTACGATGACTGAAATGAATCTGTGCGTCTGTTTCTGCTTCAAGACTGCGCAACTGACCCTTCAATCGAGCAATGGTCTGCCCCAGTTCGCCTAAGTGAGACCCTAAACCTGCGACTTGCTGCTCCATGCGGGCGCGATAAATACTAACCTCGCCAGCTGAATTGACCAGGTTATCAAGTAACTCCGAGCGCACTTTAACCACATCCTGAACGGGTCGTTTGGCATCCGCGACTGAATCGCTGCCTAAGAGGTCGTCACCAAGTTGCGTATCGCCGATTTCGCTTTCAATTCCCCCGTTCGATTCGGGAGCTTCGCCACCAAGCCTTAAATCACGCAAAAGTTGGACCTGTTGGGACGAGTCCGCCATGGGTAATTGGGCTTGCGCTTGACCTACTTGGCTGTGCAATAGATCGAAACTACTCTTCAGTAGTTCTACTAATTCTTCGTTCTTTTCGACGCG
>CBDTWQ010000182.1:0-4554 GCA_965364115.1 uncultured Gammaproteobacteria bacterium
GTGTTCGACACGGTGCCCTCTTTTTCAGCCCAGCCCGAAGCCGGCAAGATGACATCGGCAAAAGCCGCGGTCTCAGTCAGGAAGATGTCTTGCACCACTAAATGGTCCAGTGCCGCTAACGCCGCGCGCGCATGGTTCAAGTTGGGGTCTGACATCGCTGGGTTCTCGCCCATGATGTACATCCCCTTGATTCTATCTTCGAGCACCGCATGCATGATCTCAACCACGGTGAGACCCGGCTTATCATCCAGTTCAGTATTCCAGTAATCGGAAAACCAGGCGTTGGCTTCAGGGTCGTCGACCCGCTGATAATCCGGAAACATCATCGGAATCAGGCCCGCGTCTGAAGCACCTTGCACATTATTTTGACCCCGCAGCGGATGTAAGCCGGTGCCTGGGCGACCCACTTGCCCGGTTATCATCGACAGTGCGATCAGGCAACGCGAGTTATCAGTGCCGTGTATATGCTGAGAAATGCCCATTCCCCAGAAGATCATCGAGCTTTTTGAGGTGGCGAACAAACGCGCTACTTGGCGAATCGTTTCGGCATCAATGCCGGTCACGGTGGCCATTTTTTCGGGGCTAAAATCTGCCACATTGGTCTTCAAAGCCTCGTAATCGCTGGTTCGTTCAGCAATGAAGCTATCGTCGGTCAAGCCTTCGTCGATAATCACGTGCAGCATTGAGTTCAGCAGCGAAACATCGGTCGACGCATTGAACTGCAGATGATGCGTGGCATAGCGCGCGATCTCGGTTTTCCGAGGGTCGAGCAAAATCAATTTCTTACCATCACGAATCGCGTTCTTCATGAAGGTTGCCGCCACCGGATGGTTGTTGGTCGGATTCGATCCAATCACCATAAAAACTTCGGCATGCTGGACGTCTTCGACTTGATTAGAAACCGCACCCGAGCCAATCCCTTCGAGTAGAGCGGCGACTGAGGAGGCATGACAAAGCCGCGTGCAGTGATCGACATTGTTGCTGCCGAAACCTGCCCGCACTAATTTCTGAAACAGGTAAGCCTCTTCATTACTGCCCTTGGCCGAGCCAAAGCCAGCCAACGCTGTCCCGCCACGCTGGTCGCGAATCGTCTTCAGGCCACCAATAGTGTGCTCCATCGCTTCTTCCCAGCTGGCTTCACGAAACATTTTCAAGGGTTCGGCTGGGTCGAAAAATTCATTCAACCCTTTAGCAATTCCTTCGCGCCGAATCAGTGGTTTGGTGAGCCGTTGAGGATGATTCAAATAATCGAAACCGTAACGCCCTTTCACACAGAGCCGGCTTAGGTTAGCCGGGCCATCACGCCCTTCAACCCGCATAATTTTGTCGTCCTTGACGTGGTAAGTCAGCAAGCAACCTACTCCGCAGTATGGGCAAACCGAGTCCACCTTGCGGTCGGCTTCCTGCATTTGCGCCCCAGTGGCGTTACTCAGCGCACCGGTCGGGCAAGCAGCAACGCATTCACCGCAGGCAACGCAAGACGACTCGCCCAACAAATCGCCGATGTCGAACACAATTTCTGCATGATGACCCCGCTTAGCGAGACCAATCACGTCATTGACCTGCGACTCGCGGCAAGCTCGCAGGCAACGAGTGCATTGAATGCAGGCATCTAGATTGACCGCAATAGCGGGATGCGACAAGTCCGCTTTAGGCTGTTGCCTCGGTTTAAAACGCGGGTTTTTAACCTCAAGTTTATTCGCCCATTGGAGCAGCTCGTTGTCTAAGGTATAAGCCGTTTCTGGCATATCCGAGAGCAATAGCTCGAGGACCAGTTTTTGCGACTTTTGCGCGCGCTCATTGCTTGAATTAACTACCATCCCCGGCGTCGGGTTGCGGCAGCAACTCGGCGCAAGCACTCGCTCACCGTCTATCTCGACCACACAAGCGCGGCAATTGCCATCAGAGCGCAAGCCATCGGTGTAACACAGATGCGGAATTTCAGTGCCGCTGCGTTTTGCCGCCTGTAGGATTGTTTCTCCTTGCAACGCTTCAACCGATTGGCCATTCAAGGTGAACTCGATGGTTTCAAAAATTGTTTCAGGATTTGCCGCCATTTAAAGCCGCCTCATACAAAGTGGGTAGCAGAAATGGGTTTGACGATTATTTTTCTTCAATGCCCAGCTCCTGCGGAAAATATTTAATTACCGACAACATCGGGTTGGGCGCGGCCTGACCGAGGCCACAAATCGACGCATCGATCATCACGGTCGATAGGTCATTCAGTTGTTCGATGTCCCAGTCGCCGGTTTCCATGATGCTGACCGCCTTTTCACAACCGACTCGACACGGGGTGCATTGGCCACAAGACTCGTGGGCAAAAAACTTCATCGAATTGAACGCTGCCTGCTTGGCACTGTCTTGATCCGACAGCACAACGACGGCGGCCGAACCGATGAAACAGCCGTATTCTTGCAAAGTGTCAAAATCGAGTGGAATATTGTCCAGCGAGGCGGGCAAGATGCCACCCGAAGCGCCACCCGGAAAGTAACCATAAAATTGATGACCCGCCAACATGCCGCCACAATACTCTTCAATCAATTGCCGAATCGTGATGCCGGCCGGTGCGAGATGCACGCCCGGTTTGTTGACTCGCCCCGAGACTGAAAAACTGCGCACGCCTTTGCGCCCATTGCGGCCTTGCGAATCAAACCATTCGGCGCCTTTTTCGATCACCTCGCGAATCCAGAACAAGGTTTCACAATTGTGCTCGAGCGTTGGACGCCCAAATAAGCCGACTTGTGCGACATAGGGCGGACGTAAACGAGGCATGCCTCGCTTGCCTTCGATCGATTCGATCATTGCCGATTCTTCACCGCAAATATAAGCGCCGGCGCCACGCCGAATCTCAAGTGAGGGCAACTCATAGCCTGATTTGGTTTGCAAATCAGTAACCGCCTGTTGCAACACGGCGATCACCGAGGGGTATTCGTCACGCACATAAAGGTAGCAAGTTTCGATACCGATCACCTGAACGGCAATTAGCATGCCCTCGAGAAACCGATGCGGATCGGACAGCATGTAGAATCGGTCTTTGAAAGTGCCCGGCTCGCCTTCGTCGATGTTGATCGCACACAGTCTTGGAGCGGGTTGATCACGCAGAATTCCCCACTTACGCCCAACCGGAAAACCCGCGCCTCCTAGGCCTCGCAGTTGGGTGCCTTCGAGTGC
This sequence comes from uncultured Gammaproteobacteria bacterium, assembly GCA_965364115.1. Lineage (GTDB taxonomy): Bacteria > Pseudomonadota > Gammaproteobacteria. The sequence continues at coordinate 3,172 of CBDTWQ010000182.1, forward strand.
CTTGATAATTTCTTCAGCGCTGATCGCACCGGCCACGAGCCGCTCGTAGAGTTGATAGCCGCCGTTCGCTCGGTAAGCTTCGAAATCAATCGTCGACTCGGGCAAGGGCTGCTCGAACTGCTTGCCATCGACCGCCGCCTGCACTTGGTCTGGCGTCGCTTGGTCGACCGTAAACTGCTTAACCACCGCCACCGGGGCCTGATCACATCGGCCCACACACGGCACCCGCTGAACCCTTAATGAATCACCAAAGCGTGATTCCAACGAGGCGATCAAAGCTTCGCTGCCAGCCATTTCGCAGCTTACCGATTCGCAAACTCGGATCGTCAATTCGGGCGGCGCGGCCTGATTTTCACGCACCACGTCGAAGTGGTGATAAAAGCTCGCCACTTCATAGACTTCAGTTGTCGCTAATTTCATTTCGCTGGCCAACGCGGTCAAGTGCGCGGCCGACAAGTGGCCGTGGGCATCTTGAATTTTATGCAGGTGCTCGATCAGCAAGTCAGCCGCACGCGATTCGCTTCCCAACAATCGCTGAACTTCGATCAGCGCGTTAAGATCAACCACCCGCCCTTTGATTTTCCCACGCGAACGTTTCTTGCGTTTATCGACCGCAACGGGATTGATTTCAGCTTGTGACATGGACGCTCTCTAGGGTGGAGAATAACAAATAGTTCATAACCTTTAGCATAGCGAACCCTATGCCGAACCAAGCGGTTCAAACCGACAAAAACAATAGTGTATTCGACAACCGTCTCAGGGGCGAATAAGATTGACATGGTTAGGTTTAGCGATCGGTTTTGATGCCAGATATCGAGCAAATTTTTGAGTCCATCAAGGCCAGCGAAGCGGCCAGCCAATCAAAAAGCGACTGGAACCCTGCGCAACAAGGCGAAATTGACATTCGGATCGCTGCTGATGGCATCTGGTTTCACCAAGGCCGAGCGATTGAAAGAGAGTCGATGATCAAACTATTTGCCAGCGTGCTGAGGCGCGAGGCGAGCGGTTACTACCTGGTGACACCCGCTGAAAAACTTCGGATTCAAGTCGATGATGCGCCATTTGTCGCCAACTTAATGGAATCCATGACGCATAACCATCAGCCCGTCATCGTCTTTACGACCAACATCGGCGAGCGGGTAGCACTTGATGAAACCCACGGTCTTCGAATCGAAGAAAATCCGACCACCGGCGAACCTCGGCCATATGTACAATTGCATTGTGGACTTGAAGCGTTAATTAGCCGCAGCGCTTTCTTCGACTTGATCAACCTGGCCGAAGAACATCACAAAGACGGCGTTAAAATCATCTCAGTCGCCAGCATGGGATTGAGATTTGAACTCGGGAGATTCTGACTATCAAACAAGCAAAAGGCACTCACGA
>CBDTWQ010000183.1:0-4537 GCA_965364115.1 uncultured Gammaproteobacteria bacterium
GCCTTGGTTAACATTTGTTTGGCGATGTAATCTGCTTGACGAATCGCCAAGGACACAATGGTTAAAGTCGGGTTTTCAGCCGCGCCGGTGGTGAATTGACTGCCATCTGAGACGAACAAGTTATCGATGTCATGCGCCTGGCCGTGTTTGTTAACCACTCCATCCTGCGCTTTTGCACTCATTCGACAAGTGCCGAGATTGTGCGTCGATGGGTAGGGCGGAACCGGATATACGTGGTTGGCACCGGCGGCTTCATAGATAGCTCTTCCCTGGCCAAAAGCATGTTCACGCATCGCGACATCGTTTGGATGATCGGTGAAATGCACGTTCGGAACGGGCATGCCATGCTGATCTTTTTCGGTTGCATGGGCGGTTATCCGGTTGTCCTCCTGCGGCATGTCTTCACCAACTAGCCACATCCCCGCCATATTGGCATAGTTATCCATCGCTCGGCAGAAATCACGGCCCCATCTACCCGGGTCCAAGAAAGCCGCCATGAAAGGCAGCCCAATGGACAAAGTTTCCATCTCATAACCGCCCACAAAACCACGTGTCGGATCATGTCGGGCTTCATCGGTGATGATCCCCGCCATTGTGGTGCCACGCCACATGTGAACGGGTTGGTCAAAAGTCGCATAGATTGATCCGGTCATGTGGCGCATGTAATTGCGACCGACTTGTCCCGAGGAATTAGCAAGACCATCGGGAAACTGACTCGACTCAGAATTAAGCAGCAACCTTGGCGATTCAATCGAGTTGCCCGCCACGCAAACTACGCGCGCTTTTTGCTTTTGCTGTTTGCCGTCACCATCGGCATATATGACCGCATTGACCTTGCCTGACTTGTCGTGTTCAATTCTGAGCACATGCGCGTTAGCTCGCAGATCGAGGTTTCCGGTTTTCTCTGCCTTTGGAATCTCAACATTCATCGTTGACCATTTGGCGTCCATCTTGCAACCCTGAAAGCAAAAGCCTAGTTGGCGGCAATGCGGGCGACCATCACGGTTGCGGCTATTAATCGCCATTCGCCCGGTATGACAGTCTTTGTAACCCAGTTTCTTCGCGCCGGCATACATCACTTTGAAGTTGTTGTTGCCTGGCAGACCGGGGATGCCGTTGGTTCGAGTCACCCCCATCTTGTCTTCTGCCTTGGCATAATAAGGCTCCAGTTCTGACAAGGTTAACGGCCAGTCAAGCAAGTTCGCACCCGCAACATCGCCGTAATTAGTGCGCGCTTTGAACTCATGCTCATTAATTCGCAAACTCGCGCCGGCCCAGTGGGTGGTGCTTCCGCCAACGGTTTTACAGATCCACGCGGGTAGTCCAGCAAAATCGCGTGATACACGCCAGCCGCCTGAGGTGGTGCGCTTGTCGAGCCAGGAAAGCTGGCCGAAAGAGCCCCATTCGTCATTTTGAAAGTTCGCGGCCGATTCGCGCGCCCCTGCTTCGAGCAGCACGACTTTTACGCCCTTTTGGCACAATTCATTTGCGAGTGTTCCGCCACCCGCTCCAGAGCCTATGATGACCACTGCGGAGTTATCATTAAGTGTTATCTTAGCCATTTATCTTCTCCTCCGTTATCAAGCTTTAGCCGGACTGGCGTCCGCATCGGGCTCGGGTAACCAATCAAGGTCTTGAAAACCACGATCGAAGTAACCACCCTTCTCGTAGGACGCGCCTTCATAGCCGAAGTGGGCCCAGGCCATTTCGTTGTTGTAGAGCGAGACAACCGAGGTGCCGCGTATCTTTTCAAAGAAATCGGTACCGGCCATTTTGATTACAATGTTTTCACGTGACAGATAATCGAGGCCCGCCCAATCTCCACCGGCTTTTTTATCAAGCTGCTTCAGGCCATCGCGCATTAGCGCGGCAACACTGGCGTCGCCGGCTGCGGCCGCATCAAGGTCTTTGACGACCAGCGCATAAACCGCATCATCAAGCGTGTCATGCGGGAAAATGCCCCGTGTCACCTGGAGTAATTTCGCGCCTTCAACTTTGCTCAATGCGCTCAGCGTCAATGCCCAGCTGCGACTCGGCGCCAGCGATGCCAACAACCCGCTGCTGGCGGCGATCGTGCCGATCAGTACTCCAGAGCCGGTTTTTAGGAAATGCCGTCGACTAGTTCCCGTGGGAACGCCAACCTTTACGGATGTTTGTTTCATTGCTCTCCTCCTCACTTGCTTATGTTTTATAGGGCCAATTAAATGCCGGCCTAGGTTTTTTTGATAGTGTTTTATTGGTAATGTTTTATTGGTAATGGCCGTGACGTTGCAGCACCTCGATTTCGTAACCGTCCGGGTCAGTCACAAAGAAAAACCGAGCCAGCAAATTGTCGTTCGGCGCGAAAGCTACGATATCGGTGGGCTCAAGCCCTAGATCATTAAAGCGTTGATATTCTGCATCAAGGTCATCGACACAAACCGCCACGTGGCCGTAGCCGCTGCCGTGCGTGTAGGGTGTGGTTTCGCCTTTGTTCAAGGTTAACTCAATTTCCATATCGTTTTCGGTATTGCGCAGATAGACCAGCGCAAAATCGTCAAAGTCAAGTTGATGCGAAGGTGTCAGGTCGAATGCCTGTTGGTAGAAATTCATTGACCGATCGAGGTCCAGCACTCGTATCATGGTGTGGATAATTTTCGCCACGACATCCCCATTATTTCTCTGAATCAGTAGTAGAGTATATGCCGGTGGAATCGACGAAGGGTAGTAAGGGTTTACTACATACGCCTATTTTAGTGCAGTCAAAGGGTTCGCATCGCAACCGACATTATATTTGAATAATCTTATGAACTAAAATAGGCTTGATCTGCAAAATAAATTCAAATAAAAAATACGAGGAGATCATTATGTGTCAAATCTACGCCAGCACCGAGCCAGCGCGTTACGACAGCGAAGCACGGTCTTTGCGCATCCAGGGTTGCGTGACCAGCATTCGACTGGAGAAGGAATTCTGGAACATTCTTGAGGAAATGGCGACAGAGGCTGAAAGCACAACCCCAGAATTGCTCAACACCCTTTATACCGAAGTGCATCAGAACTTTGGTGAGGTGACCAACTTCACCTCATTTTTGAGGACTGCCTGCACCATCTACCTAACTCGCAAGGCTAATCTATACTCGCCATCAGATCAGGAGAACGATCAAATAAGAGCAACGGCCTGAAGCTTGTTGGTAGTTAATTAGACTCGGCGAAGTTATTATTGACGGCGGTATTGGAGCTCTTTCTACCTTCTATTATTTGCCGCAGGTAGGTTAGTGGGTCAAGTGATTATTTGATTCCAGAAGAATTTAGCGGCTCTAAAAGCGAAGTAAGATGATACGAGTGATTGTCATTTGCCACCGACCCTTTACTTTGCTCTATTAGCGCTTCAGATAATGTTCCTGGGTCTAGCCGATGGCAGGATTTTCGAATCCATCTAATTGGCTACCTAACAATTCGCCTTTGGTGATGAAGGTGCTGCCGGGTGACTGGGCTGTCGGCCAAGACCTGAGGCAGCTAGAAGATAGTGGTTTCAAGGAAACAAAAAATGAACGCTGAAGATTCTCCTAACTTTCACCTGATTGACTTAGCACAAGGGTCGCAAGAGTGGCTTAACTGGCGGCATTCTGGAATTGGCGCGTCAGATGCTTCAACTATAATGGGAGACAATCGATTTCAGTCGTCGACCGAATTGCTTTACCAAAAGAAAAACAAAATAGATACGCGACCCAATCAGAAAATGAAGCTCGGAACTGCCTTGGAGCCCGAGGCACGAGATTCATATATCAATGAAACCGGTAAGGTGATTGAGCCGCTTTGCCTCCAATCGAAAGAGTACTCTTGGCTGATTGCGAGCTTGGATGGCATCACCGAGGATTATCAGCACATCGTCGAAATTAAATGTGGTCAGTCTGCTTATCGGCAAGCGGTCCGTGGTCAAGTGCCATCGTATTACTATGGGCAATTGCAACATCAACTGATGATTACCGGACTGAGTGCAATTGATTACTGGTGTTTTTGGCCGAAGTGCATAGGGATATTGCAAACGGTCGAGCGAGATGACTCTTACATCGACAGACTATTGAAGGTCGAAATCGAGTTTATTGAGAAGCTCAACGCACGCTAGTCAATCGCAGGTGCATCGAAGGTTATAATCTGCTTCAATATTGGTACCTTTTTGAATTAGCGGTCAGATGAACAAAACTGTATTTAGTAAACCCTTCACCCAGCAGGAGTCGATTCCTGAACCCGGTATTGAACGGGCGGTTGAGATTTTACGCTCCGGCAGATTACACCGCTACAACACGCTCGAAGGCGAAACCTCTGAGGCCAGCCTGCTGGAACAAGAATACGCCACCTTTCAAGGGCAACCTTTCTGCCTAGCCTGCACCTCTGGTGGTTATGCGCTGCAGGTCGCGCTCAAGGCCGCCGGTTTAGAGCCAGGCGACAGCGTGCTCACCAACGCTTTCACTCTAGCGCCAGTTCCCGGCGCCATCGACAACGCCGGTGGCAAACCGTTGCTGGTCGAAATTGATTCCAACTACTGCATCGATCTCGA
>CBDTWQ010000184.1:0-4533 GCA_965364115.1 uncultured Gammaproteobacteria bacterium
TGCGACTATGCCTAATAAAATTCTGATTTTGTTCGCCCACCCCTCACAGCATCGTTCCGAAGTTAATTTACCACTGATGGTGGCCTCTAACGCAGTTACCGATGTTACCGTGGTTGACCTCTACGCCGAATATCCTAGTTATGCCATCGATATCGAACGCGAACAATCAAGGCTGCGCGCGAATGACACGATTATTTTCATGTTCCCGCTGTATTGGTATTCAACCCCGGCGATTCTAAAGGAATGGCAAGATTTGGTACTCGAATATGGATTTGCCTACGGGCAGGAAGGAACCGCGTTACAGGATAAAACCCTGCTTTGTGCGATCACGGCTGGCGGTTCTGAAGATGCCTACCGGCAAAATGGCTACAACCACTACACCATTCGTGAATTGTTACGACCGATTGAACAAACTGCCACCTTATGCGGCATGCGTTACCTGCCACCCTATGCCTTGTTTGGATCACGTACCGCAGTTGAGGACAATAAGGTCGAGCAACATATCGACTGCTGGCTGCAGGTTTTGCAAGCGCTTCAAGCGGATCATTTTGATCGCGAGCCGCTGAAAACTTGCGAAAAGCTGAATGACTCATTATCACAGAGTATGGGGATTACCCAATGACCAGCTATTTTGTTCAAGCTTTTATATACCTTAGCGCAGCGGTCATCGCCGTGCCCTTGGCCAAGCGTTTTGGGCTGGGCTCGGTGCTGGGATATTTAATTGCCGGCGTCATCATTGGGCCGGTCGTTGGCCTAGTCGGTGAAGAGACCGAAACTTTGCAACACTTTGCCGAGTTTGGTGTGGTGATGATGCTATTTTTGGTCGGCCTCGAACTCGAACCCCGGATGCTTTGGTCGATGCGGCAACGTTTAATCGGGCTTGGCGGTCTGCAAGTCTCACTCTGCACCATCGTGATCATGCTGATTGCCTTTACCTTTGGCCTGGACTGGCGAATTGGATTAACCATCGGTCTAGTTCTTACCCTGTCTTCAACTGCCATTGTTTTGCAAACCTTAAACGAAAAAGGGTTGAATAAAACCGAAGGTGGGCGCGGCGCTTTCTCGGTGCTGCTCTTTCAAGATATCGCGGTGATACCGATGCTGGCACTGATTCCTTTACTGGAATTACCCGAGCTGGCTGAAGCCGCTCAAAATCTCGCCGCAAGCGCCACCGAATCACATGCGAGTTTTGACTGGATATCGCAGTTACCAAATTGGATTTACGCCTTAGTGGTGCTTGCCACAATTGGGATAGTTGTCCTCGGAGGGTTTTATCTTAGCCGACCATTGTTCCGCTATGTCGCCAATTCAGGGCTTCGCGAAGTATTCACCGCGACCGCACTTATGCTGGTCATCGGAATCGCTGCTTTAATGAGCCTGGTCGGGCTATCCCCAGCACTCGGAACCTTCTTAGCGGGCGTAGTGCTTGCAAACAGTGAATTTCGGCATGAGCTCGAAGCCAATATCGAGCCTTTCAAAGGCCTATTGCTTGGACTCTTTTTCATTACCGTGGGTGCCGGTATCAACTTTGCTATTTTTGCCGACAATTGGCTCATGGTCTCAAGCATAACCCTAGGGGTGATTGCGATCAAAGCGGCGGTGGTTTTCCTACTCGCCGGTTTCTTTCGAGTCTATAACAGTGACCGTTGGTTAATTAGCCTTGCATTAGCGCAAGCCGGGGAATTTGGCTTCGTCCTATTAAGTTTCAGCGTACAGCACCATGTCTTGCCACCCGAAATTTCTCAAATACTCGCTTTGGTGGTCGCCATTTCGATGTTTTTGACCCCAGCATTGTTTATTCTTTTCGACAAAGTGTTGCTGCCCCGCTATGCACAAAATGAAAAGCAACGCGAGGCTGACACCATCGAGCATGAAGGCAGTGTGTTGATCGCGGGGATCGGACGATTTGGACAGATCGTGAATCGATTACTAGTGGCCAACGGGATCGAAACCGTGGTGCTTGATCACGACGCTAAACAAGTCGACAACTTGCGAAAACTGGGCGTGCGTAGTTACTTCGGTGATGCGACACGCCCAGATCTGCTGGAAACGGCAGGCATTGAACGATGCGAATTAATCATCATTGCGATTGATGATCGAACCCGTGCAATAGAACTGGTTGAACACATAAAACAACGTTATCCGAGTATTCCGCTGATAGCTCGTGCATTTGATCAAATTCATTACTACCAATTAAAACAGGCCGGGGCCGATATAACCGTGAAGGAAACCTATCATTCTGCGCTCGAGCTGGGATCTGAAGCCTTAACCCAAATGGGATTCCATGCGTTTCGCGCTGAACAACTGAAGAATACATTTCGGCAAACCGAGGAAGCACTGAGTGAAGCCATGTACGACAGTTGGCAGTCTTCTTCTGCAGAAGGTATTAGCCCGAGCTACCGCGACCTATTCATGCAACAGGAAGCGGCGATTCATGCGGCTATGGGACAAGATCGAAGCGATAATCATAGCGCGAGTGAACGCGGTTGGAGTCCGCCGCCGAAGGGTTATTCAAGTGATTTTGAAAAAACAGAGACTTAAAAAGCGCGGGCAGAACGGTCAAATACGGCGGACCCGACGACCATTGACCCGAAAATACGCGGGCGCATGAATGTGCTAAACCATCCCTCGCACAGCCCAAATAGAGCTTTAACTGCCTGATAGTAGGCGCTTGATTACTTCTAGCAACTTTGTAATTCAGTAAAATTTTTCGCCTTGAACTGAGGAAATCAACTGTGCCTGGGATAGATTACGGATTATTTTGTTACCAATACGAAAGCGCGTGTCCCATTGTAGTCATGCCGTCCTGGCGATATGATGGTTGCAAAACTACATTCCTGAGGAGGAAACCCATGTCCGAGCTTGATCAATTACAACTCAAACTGGCGCGCGGCCAAATATCACGCCGCGATTTCATGTCCCGCGTTATGGCATTGGGCGCTGCGGCGGCCCTACCTGGAGCTTTTCTCGGGGGGTCGGCAATGGCAATGTCAAAAAAGGGTGGCCATTTCCGCATGGGCAAGGGGCACGGTCAAACTTCCGATACATTAAATCCGGGAACCTTTGAAAACGGTTTCACGATCGCATTGTCGCATGCCTATAACGGCTACCTAACCGAAATCGGCAAAGATGGTTCGGTTCAACCCGGTCTCGCAGAAAGCTGGGAATCAACGCCGAACGCAGCCGGTTGGACCTTCAAATTGCGCAAAGGCACCACCTTTCACAGCGGCAAGCCGATCACCACTGACGATGTCATTACGTCCATCAATTTTCATCGTGGAGTAGACTCCACTTCTGCGGCGGGGCCACTGGTCGCGGGAATCAAGAGTATCAAGGCCGACGGTGCCGGCAAAATAGTGTTTGAACTCAAGGGCGGCGACGCAGATTTCCCGTTCACCTTGTCCGATTATCACATTCCAATAGCACCAGCCAAAGATGGCAAAATGGACTGGAATTCAGGTGACGGTGCTGGTGTTTATAAAATGAAAAACTTTCAACCTGGTATCGGCGTAAAACTGGAGCGATTCGCAGGACACTGGGCAAACGATCGCGGCTTTTTCGACACCATCGAGATGCTCGCACTGGTCGACCCTAACGCGCGCACAACTGCGCTATTAACGGGTGACGTAGATGCGATCGACCGTGTTGACTTAAAAACAGCGTCACTGTTAAAGCGCAAGCCGAATGTCAATGTGCACACTGTAGCCGGAAATCAGCACTATACCTTCGCTATGGCCTGCAATCAGTCACCTTATGACAACGTCAACCTGCGGCTTGCGCTGAAACATGCGGTCGACCGCCAAGAGTTGGTTGATAAGATTCTGCTGGGTAATGGTGTCATCGGCAACGATCACCCGATCGGTCGAGGCCAGCAATACTTTAACAAAGATCTTGCACAAACTCCGTACGATCCTGACAAAGCGAAGTTCTATCTGAAGAAAGCAGGTCGGGATTCGGTGACGGTTCAACTTTCAGCAGCAGACGCAGCCTTCGGCGGTGCTGTGGATGCCGCGGTTCTGTTCCAGAGTAGTTCAAAAGGCACCGGCATTGACCTCAAGGTCTTGCGTGAACCCAATGATGGATACTGGGCGGATGTATGGATGAAAAAACCATTCACCGCGGTCTACTGGAGCGGACGTCCGGTAGAAGGTTCCATGTTTACCCTGGCTTACCAGTCCGGTGCCTCGTGGAATGACTCCTTCTGGTCGAACAAACGTTTTGACGAACTGCTCGGTTTGGCGCGGGCAGAACTCGATACAGACAAGCGGCGCGTCATGTATTACGAAATGCAGGCAATTCTGAATCAGGATGGTGGCACTATCATTCCAATGTTCGCATCTTATGTTTTTTCGACAGCGAAGAATGTCAGATTCGGCGGCGATTTTGGCAGCAACTGGGATCTCGACGGCGAACGCTGGGCCGAACGCTGGTCTTTCGCCTAGGAATCACTGGAGCTAATCGGCACAGGGATGTGCCGAAAATCAGCAGAACAGAGCCAGGTCTTTCCCAGAACAGCAGAACAGAATAGGGTCA
>CBDTWQ010000185.1:0-4520 GCA_965364115.1 uncultured Gammaproteobacteria bacterium
GCCGAGATGAATGACTATCAGTTCAAAATTGTAAAACTTGAAGGCGATTTTGTGTGGCATCAGCACGACGACACTGATGAGACATTTATGATTTTAGAAGGAAATCTACGGATTGATTTTCGCGATGGTCAAGTCAAGCTTGCCGAAGGCGAAATGTTGGTGGTGCCTAAAGGTGTCGAACATAAACCTTACGCAAAAGAAGAGGCCAAAGTTCTCTTGATCGAGCCGAAAGGCGTCACTAATACGGGAGATGTCGGCGGCGATCTGACTGCAGACAATGAAGTTTGGATTTAAACCCGTATCAAACCCATCGGCAGCCAAAGATAAAAATCACCACCCATTTCCCCAACTATTAATTTTGTTTAGGGTGCGGCCGGCGAGGTGCGGCCGGCGAGGTGCGGTCGGCGAGGTGCGGTCGGCGAGGTGCGGCCGACTGGGCCCGATTCAAAACTCGTTTTGTTTTTTCGCCTTTGGCAGTGAGAAATGCAGACAAACAAAGGCAGCTAAGGCGGCTATGATGGATCCAAGCAAAATGCCCAAACGGTCGCCATTGAAGTTTTCACCGCCGCTGTGTTCGAATGCCAGACCGGCGATAAAGAAACTCATGGTGAAGCCAATGCCACAGGTGAAACCGACCCCAAGTAAGTTAAACCAATTAATATCTCGCGGCAGTTGAACCAGGCGCAGCGCCACTGCAAAACCGACAAAAGCCAGAATGCCGAGCGGCTTGCCCAGCACAAGACCGAGCAAAATTCCTAAGGTGACCGGTTCTACCAAATTCGCTGTCGACATGCCGATGAGTGGCAGACCCGCGTTGGCAAACGCGAACAAGGGCAAAATAACAAACGCCACGGGGGTATGTAAATCATGCTCCAAATCTCGCAGCGGAGAGTGACCGCGCGCATCACGCATCGGAATGCAAAGCGCAATCAGCACGCCAGCTAAGGTGGCGTGAACTCCCGATTTCAACACCGCAACCCACAACACGATGCCGAGCAAAATATAACTCGAGGTTCGGGTGACGCCGAGCCGGTTCATCGCCACCCCTATCACCAGTGCAACTAATGCAACCCAAAGCGCAGCGACCGACAAGTCGCTGGAATAAAACAATGCAATGATAACGATGGCCGCCAGATCATCGAAAATCGCCAAGCTAAGGAGGAATATTTTCAGACTCGTCGGCACTCGACTGCCAAAGGCGGCCAACAAGGCCAACGCAAACGCTATGTCGGTTGCAACTGGAATCGCCCAGCCATCCATTGCTACGGAGTCACCCCAGTTTAACCAAACGTAGAACGCAGCCGGCACGATCATCCCGCCTAAAGCCCCCATCGCTGGCAAAATGGCCTGCGAGGGAGAAGACAATTCACCTTCAACGATTTCGCGTTTGATCTCAAGACCAATGAGAAAGAAGAAGACCGCCATCAAACCATCATTGATCCACAGCAAAAACGGTTTTTCGATTGAAAAAGTGCCGACTCGAATGGCGACCGTGGTATCGAGGAATGAGGCATAGAATGGATATAGCGGTGAATTGGCTACTAGTAGTGCCAACACGGCTGCAACCAACAACAGAATGCCACCTGCTGATTCAAGGCGCATGAACTCACGAACGGCGGAGGCAAAATTATCTTGTTCCATAACTATCAGGGTCCTTAAGCATCAAAACAGGCAAGGGTTTGGGTTTAAGCGAGCTAAAATTATAGGCCAAATCGAAGCCTCGACACGAACTTCGCAGACTTAGCTAAAAAGGAATCTATCGATTAACCCTATCATTCAAAAATATTTCGATCCTTCAACTTAAAACAGCCAGTGTTGACTTTTTAAACACCCACTCGCAAAAGTGTCTTCGATTAGTTAGCACGGCGAGCATTGCGAACCGAAGCTCGCACGAAGGCAACAAACAAACCGATCATTAAACCGGCAACACTACCGAGAATGATAAATTTAATCATCGACTTCATTTGATTTAAAAAGTTACCCCTAATTTGCGGTTCACTGTTCAGGTCAAACAAGGCCCCGGTCTGACCGAGCACTCGTTTACTGCGTAAATCTGCGATCCGGTTAAGCGACAAGGCCAACGCCTGCAGTCTTGTCGCAATCGAATTGATCTGCGCTTCCACCGCAAGTTTTTCAGCGTGATCACCGGTTGACCCAGTACTCGACTCAAACTCTCGCAGGTTGCTTTGCAAACTGTTGATTCTTGTTTTAATTTCCTCGGCTTCAAGCTTTAGCTTTATCGAGCGATTGATCAGGGATTGCTTGAATTTTGATTCCGACTGTTCATCGCCAATCGACATCAAACGATTAAGAAACTCGTCGCCATATTGGGTTGGGTAGGTCTGCTGTGGATTGTTGCTCAATTCAGGATCAGAAGCCTTCTGATCACCTTCGAATATTTGCATATAGGCCTTATCGACGACAGCGGCTCTGCGATTAAGCAAATCAAGGTGCTCTTCTACGCCAATCAGTTCATTTTTTAAATAGGTTATCGCATTGTTTACATCCCTGGCAACGGGCGAAACCGCAAAGGATCTTTGCAACACATCAATATGGAACTCACGTAGCAGGGAAAGCTCACGCACAATAGCATCGCTATTACGACCCGACTCTTCATCAACTAACAAACGACCGACACTGTCCTTCTGCAAGACGGTGGCCGATTGATCAATTTGTAATCGATAGTTTTCCAGATATCGAGCAGCGGCCAAATATTCAAAACTATTAATCAGATCGGTGTCAAGTGCTTCAATGGTGGCAGATGGAATATCCAAAACGCCATAGCTTTCAATGCTTTCCTTGGCCCAAGTTGCCGGAATGGCCGCCAGCACTGCAGTTTGAACATTGGTCGCTATCGCTAGATCAGCCTCGACGATAAAGGACAGTTTGGCAAATCGGCGACTTGCCGCTTCGAGGGTTAATGAATAGTTTTCATTAACCTCATCAATTTCAGTGGCGCTGAGATTCTTTTTAGCAAGCAACGATTTGAAGCGGGCCTCGATAAACTCACGGTTGGTCGCAAAGGGCGCTATTTGCACCGCGTTGCTAAAATTACCGAGCGATAGACCATATTGATCCAGCTTAAACTGGGTGTGAACTTGATTCAATATCGAAGGGGCGACCAAATCATTGATAGAGAATGGTTGGCCACTAGGATAGGCACCATTTTGAATGTTTGGAAAATTAAACCTGAGCTCTAAGGTAGCTACGCTAACCAGCGGTTGCTTGACCCAAGAGCTTAGGAAATAGGCGCCTCCGAACAATCCGCCCAGAATAAATGCCCACAGAACCATCAGCCGAAGAATCCACAAATGACGAAACAATTCGTATAAATCTATCTCGTCACTGGCTATATGTTCGATTGGTTGATTCATTTTCAATCCCGTGAAAGTAGTAGAGCAATAAAGAAAGCGACCGTATCTAAGCTAACCGAACGAAAAGAACTAAGTGTATCGGTGATTTTTCTAATGATGATCGGAACTGCTTAGATAAATGCGAAGCCATTTTGCACCGTTGTCGCAACAACCACAGCTGAATAGCTTCCGTCCCTCTTATGCATTCCTGAAACAACCTTAAGGTTAGCAGATAAGCCGTTAATTTCGAACGTTTTATTTGCCAGATATCAGCCGTATCGCCAGCCCTTCTAGCTATTTGATTTAGAACAGAATATGCGGCTCTTTAGAATCAGTTGCGAATGTCTTGAATGACAGGGCAAAAAAAACCAGCACTTGGCTGATTTTTTCTAAAAGCTAAATAACTAGCTATTCTTCAGCATTGTCCGCATCGGGACGATCAACCAATTCAACATAAGCCATCGGGGCTTTGTCACCTGTACGAAAACCACATTTTAGAATACGCAGATAACCACCCGGGCGAGTTTGGTATCGCGGCCCTAATTCAGAAAACAATTTACCGACGGCTGCCTTGTCACGCATCCGGCTAAAAGCTAAGCGTCGATTTGCAACGCTATCTTCCTTCGCAAGGGTAATCAAAGGCTCGGCCACTCGACGTAATTCTTTTGCCTTAGGCAGGGTGGTGCGAATGACTTCGTGATCAAACAACGAAACAGTCATATTTTTAAACATCGCTTTACGATGCGAGCTGTTGCGGTTTAACTGCCGCCCAGAATTACGATGACGCATGATCTAATAAACCTCTTAACTTGCCAATTTGTCGCTGTCGATGCTGGCAGGTGGCCAGTTCTCAAGCCGCATTCCTAGCGAAAGACTATAGGATGCCAAAACGTCTTTAATTTCGGTCAAAGACTTCTTGCCCAAATTAGGTGTCTTCAGCAACTCAACTTCGGTGCGCTGAATCAAATCACCAATATAATAAATATTTTCAGCTTTCAAACAATTCGCCGAACGAACGGTTAGCTCGAGATCATCAACCGGACGCAACAATATCGGATCGATATGTGATTCTGGCTCTACTTCGGTTTCTTCTTCTGAACCTTCTAAGTTGACGAACACTGACAGTTGATCCTTAAGGATGCTGCCAGCAATACGAATCGCCTCTTC
>CBDTWQ010000186.1:0-4518 GCA_965364115.1 uncultured Gammaproteobacteria bacterium
ACCTTTAAAGATCCTTGCAACATTCGCTCGCCGCAGTCGCACGTTGGCGTGGTTCACTCATCTAACCTCTGCACCGAGATTACGCTGAATACTTCAGACAGCGAAATCGCAGTTTGTAATCTGGGTTCGGTCAACCTCGCGCAGCATGTCGATGAGAACGGTTTGAATCTGGTCAAGCTTGAAAAAACCATCAAAACCGCGATGCGAATGCTCGATAACGTGATCGATTATAATTACTACAGCGTGCCACAGGCTCGCACCTCTAATCTGCGTCATCGGCCCGTCGGCCTCGGCATCATGGGCTTCCAAGATGCGCTCTACAAGCAACACATTTCCTACGCATCGGAGAACGCGATTGAGTTTGCCGATGAATCGATGGAAGCCGTTAGCTACTACACGATTCAGGCGTCAACTCATTTGGCCGAAGAGCGAGGCACTTACTCTAGCTACCAAGGGTCACTCTGGAGTCAAGGCATATTGCCAATCGACTCGGTCGCCAAATTACGCGAAGTGCGAGGTGATTATCTTCAACAAGATAGCAAAACTCGGATGAATTGGGACAGCCTGCGCCAGCGAGTCACCAGCATCGGCATGCGCAATTCAAACACCATGGCGATTGCACCCACCGCGACCATCTCTAACATTTGTGGCGTTAGTCAATCGATCGAACCGATTTATCAGAACCTATTCGTCAAATCGAATCTTTCGGGCGAGTTCACCGTAGTCAACCCCTACCTGGTTCAAGACTTAAAGAAGCACGGTCTCTGGGACGATGTGATGGTCAATGATTTGAAATATTACGATGGTAGCGTGCAGAGCATTGATCGAGTGCCGGAAGAATTAAAGGCGATTTACTCGACCGCTTTTGAAATTGATTCCAGATGGCTGGTTGAGGCGGGTTCACGCCGCCAGAAATGGATCGACCAAGGTCAATCGCTCAATCTTTATATGGCTGAGCCATCGGGCAAGAAACTCGACAATCTTTATAAGTTAGCCTGGGTACGTGGTTTAAAAACAACATACTACCTGCGCTCGCTTGGCGCGACTGCCGTCGAAAAATCCGCAACTAACGACCCTGAACCTAGCAGAGTCGATGAGCCTAAGGTCTGCTCAATCCTCGATCCAGATTGTGATGCCTGCCAATAATATGAAATTAGACTTCGGAGATAAATTATGTTGAATTGGGACGAACCTTTGGCAGCGCCAGCGCCCAGACCCTTAGAACCCCTAATGGAGAGCCCTCTGAGCGGCTCAGAGCCATTAGCTGCGCTAAAACCAGAACCATCGATTGCAAAGCAACCGATCGAGCGCTCAAATCCCGTGGAAGAAGTCACAGCGCTGTCCGCGAAACCGATCAATCCAGAAGACAAGCGCGTGGTCAATGGGTTGACCGACATCAATCAATTAGCACCGTTCAAGTATCCGTGGGCTTGGGAATATTTTCTCAACGCCAACCGCAATCATTGGACCCCGCTAGACGTCAACATGACCCAAGACGTGCATGACTATGCGCACAAGCTAACCTTGGAAGAGCGCCATGTTTACGAAAACGTACTGTCTTATTTGACCACCTCCGACATTATGGCGATGCGCAACATTGGTCTCGCGGTGATGGAGAAGATGACCGCACCTGAATTGCAGATTTATCAGGCGCGTCAAGTTTATGAAGAAGCCATGCACACTTGGACCTATCAGCATTGCATCGAGACGATTGGTCTTGACCAGGGTGAGATTTACAACCGCTATCGGGTGGTGCCTGAAATTCACCACAAGATACAAATGTGCAACCGCCGTCTCAATTCGGTGTTGCGTCCTGACATCGACTTGACCGATCGTGATGAACTGGAAAACTTCGTCATGGCTTACACCTTTTTCTCCGGTGTTTTTGAGGGAACCTGGTTCTATAACGGCTTTAGCCCAATTTTTGCGCTACAACGGCGCGGGCTAATGAAAGGCACCTCAGAGCAGTTGCAATACATCATGCGTGATGAAGTTTTGCACGCCTCTTTTGGCATTCGGGTTTGCAATCAAATCATTATTGAAGAAAAGCTTAAACTCGACCCGAAAGCGATTCAGCAAATGTGGGAAGAAGCCGAAGCGGCTGAAATTCAATATGCAAGGTTCCTCTTACCAGATCCAATCCTGGGCTATAGCGCTGACGATCATATCGCTCAATTCCGCTTTATCGCCAATCGCCGCGCCAATAAACTCAATCATGCGATACCGTTTCCGGGAGCCGACAATGCGTTGCCTTGGTTAGACGAACAAGCCAATCTGAAAAAAGAGAAGAACTTCTTTGAAACTCGCGTCACCGAATATCAAACCGGCGGCGCGCTCAACTGGGACTAAATCTCGCCCTGTGCTTGCTCTCGAGCAAGCACAGGGGCTTTCAAGCCTATATTTTAATAGCGTATGTTTCTGACCTAGGTTTTCAGTCTGACAATGATGATCCCAATGCAAATCTAGTTGGGTGCAACAAATTAGCGTTACATCCGATCTTAGAGCGTCACTTTAGGCCAGGTAAACAGAGTACTCTGCACTCTAATGTCCTAGCCTTTTTTATGGCTTAGTTCTGAGTCTAAACCAAAACTCATCTCAAGCATCTTCCAGCTACCACTCGCCAACCGTTGGCATCGACACCCAAGGCTCTGCAGGAGCCAATGCTTCGCCTTTTTGTAGTAATTCGATCGATATGCTGTCTGGAGAGCGAA
The DNA here is from genome assembly GCA_965364115.1 of uncultured Gammaproteobacteria bacterium. Classification (GTDB taxonomy): domain Bacteria; phylum Pseudomonadota; class Gammaproteobacteria. The sequence goes on from CBDTWQ010000186.1 coordinate 2,712, forward strand.
TGAACGCCATATGGCCATCACGGGGCGGCACGTTGATCGTGACGCCGCGATCCATCATCTTTTGGCAAACCGCGTAAACATCATCCACTTCATAGGCAAGATGGCCGAAATTACGCCCGCCCGAGTAGACTTCTTGATCCCAGTTATAGGTCAGCTCGACCAGTGGCGCTCGCTCAGTTTTCGTCTGCTCAAGATTTTCGGCGGCCGCCAAGAAAACCAGAGTGAACCGCCCGCCTTCGCTCTCATAGCGATTGGTCTCAATCAGCCCAAGCCCGTCACAGTAGAATAGAAGCGATGCTTTGAGATCATGTACTCGCACCATAGTGTGTAGATATTTCATTTACTTTCCCGTTAATAAACTGCTCGAAAGAGTACGAAAAATTCAATAAGATCACCATAGACTTCACGTGAATAAAATGAAATTCAATCCAAACGTTGTTGATTGTGCCGCCGCCCCCATCGCTGAGGCGTGGTCATGGGTAAAAGATCCAGACTCGGAGAACCTTATTAATATGTGCCAGGCAGTGCCGGCACATCTGCCGCCACAAAGTCTGCGCGATTACCTCGGCGAGGCGATCAAGTCAGGTGAAGGCGCTACCTACACCGATATCCGCGGCATTTTGCCGTTACGTCTAGCATTGGCGAGCAATATCAGTCAGCGCTATCAGGGCTTTGTCGACGCTGACGACCTTCTGATTACCGCCGGTTGCAACCAAGCCTTTTGCTCCGTGATTGACACGCTTTGTTCACCAGGCGACGAAGTTTTAGTGCCCTTGCCCTGCTACTTTAATCATCAAATGTGGCTGTCGGCTCGAGATATTACCCCACGCTACCTCTCTTTCAACCCTGCGACTGCGATGCCTGACCCCAAAGAAGCACGAGCGCTGGTCACCGAGAAAACGCGCGCTTTGCTGCTAGTGACGCCGAACAACCCTAGCGGCGCTATTTACAGCGCCGACTGCATCGATCAATTCTATGAGCTGGCTAAAGAGTTTAAATTGGCCCTGATCATTGATGAAACCTACCGTGATTTCATTGATATAGACGCCCTGCCCCATCGGCTGTTCGCCAAACCTGAATGGCGCGACCACTTTATTCACCTTTACAGTTTTTCCAAGGTCTTTAGCCTGACAGGCTTTAGAACCGGCGCGGTAGCAGCCGGTGCAGCGATGCTTGAACAACTGAAAAAGGTGCAGGATTGCACCGCCATTTGTGCACCCCACGTGGGTCAGCTGGCCGCTTTGTTTGGTCTTGAAAATCTACAGCAGTGGAAGATTGAAAAGTCTAATCAGCTGGCAGCAAGGGCGACTGCGATAAAAAGCGCCTTTACCAATCCGAAATTGAAATATCGCATGGCTTCTGCCGGCGCCTACTTTGCCTACGTCGAGCACCCCTTTGAGGCTGATTCTCGCGAGGTGGTCAAGCGGCTGGTTCAACAACATGAATTGGTTTGCTTACCCGGTGGATATTTTGGCCCTGATCAAGAGAAGTTCATTCGATTCGCGTTTGCCAATGTTGACGAGAGTCGCTTCAATGATGTTGTCAATCGACTTATCGCAAGCCAATAGTCGCCATATACCAATGAGAGGAGAAACTGATGAATCAGGCCAATAATCAGGCGATTGAGGGCAGTTGTTTATGCGGCCAAGTTCATTTTCAACTGAACGGACCCTTCGAAGCGTTTCACCTGTGCCACTGTAGCCAGTGCCAAAAATCCACCGGCAGCGCACATGCGGCTAATATTTTTTGTCAGCCCGATCAAATCAAATGGTTAGCCGGGGAGAGCTTGATTAAACGATATACGCCT
>CBDTWQ010000187.1:0-4512 GCA_965364115.1 uncultured Gammaproteobacteria bacterium
CTGGCCAATCGGGTTTATTGCCAATTATCGCAGGCAAAGGCCGAGAACGAGGTGCAATTGTATAACGCGGTTGCTCAAATCGATTGGTCGAGTCATTTAAACGTCGATAATCACTTTGCGGTGTCGGCAACCGTTTCATCCTCAAAACTCGATCATAGCCAATACGTGGCGCTGAAGACCAAGGATGCGATTGTCGATCAGTTTCGCCAGCAAACAGGTGAGCGCCCGTCGATTTCAAAGACCCAGCCTGACCTTCAAGTGCACGTCAATATTCATCAAAATAAAGCCACCATTAGCCTTGATTTGTCGGGTGAGAGCCTTCATCGCCGTGGTTATCGCCTGCAGCATGGTGGTGCGCCCCTGAAGGAACATTTAGCAGCGGCCATGTTGATTCAGGCAGGATGGAATCAGAATTCAGCGATCGACTTGCGCCTAGTAGACCCGATGTGTGGCTCTGGCACTTTCGCGATTGAAGCGGCGATGATCGCAATCAAGCGCGCGCCCGCTTTAGATCGGCGCTATTTTGGTTTTCTTCAGTGGCGGCGCCATGAGCCAGATCTTTGGCAATCCTGTTTGAGTCAGGCGCAATCGGAAATTGCGGATGAATCAGAGATTAAGATTCTGGCTTATGACTACGATCTTGCGGTTCTCGAGATCGCGGAAGACAACGCTAAGCGGGCGAAAGTTGATCATTTGATTCAATTTTCGCATCAACAAATCTCGGAACTTAAGTTGCCGGATAGCCCTACTCAAACCTTAGTGATTGCAAACCCGCCTTATGGTAAACGGATGCAAAGTGAGCAAGGTTTAGGCCAGATGTATGCTGATCTGGGTGCTTTGGTACAAAGACTCGGAACCGCATCGCTTGCGCTGATTTCCGCCAACCCCGACATGCTGCACCGACTGAAGCTGTTGCGCAGCAGCCGAAAGTCAGTCAAAAATGGGCCGCTCGATTGTATTTTTGGCACTTTTGAAACCAACGCAAAAACGACCAGCGATACTGCGGACTCGATTGGCGGAGTTAAACCAACGGCCGTTTCGGCCCAAGGCATTGGCGATGGTTCGGCTGACGACTGCTTGGCTGGAGATAGAGGCGACCCGGCATTGCGAAACAGGTTGCTAAAAAACAAGAAGCACTGGCAGCGATGGGCACGCAAACAGGGTGTGGGATGCTACCGCTTGTATGATGCGGATCTCCCCGAATACGCGTTTGCGCTAGATTGCTATCAAAGTGAAATCTCGCCGGGAGTGCAGTGGCTGCATTTGCAAGAATACAAAGCGCCAGCCAGTATCGAGCCAGAGAAGGCGAGCGCACGAATTGAAATGGCTAAATTCTTGGTGCAAGAAATATTTGAACTGCCCAAGGAGCGGCTTTTTTGCAAGATACGTTCGCGTCAGCGAGGTTCAGACCAATATCAAAAACAGAATCAACAGGGTGAATTCTTTCAGGTTCGGGAAGGGTCGGCTTCATTGCTGGTTAATCTAAGTGATTATCTCGATAGTGGACTGTTTCTCGACCACCGCTTAACCCGAGAGCGGGTTCGTCGTGAAGCGGATAATAAGTCGGTGCTTAATCTGTTTTGTTACACCGGTAGTGTGGGAGTGCAAGCTGGGCTAGGCGGAGCGAGCCAGGTTCTGAACGTCGACCTGTCAAACACTTATCTAAAATGGGCCGCTGAAAATCATAAATTAAATGGTCTTGATGACTTATCACGCTATCAGTTTTTGCGCGCTGATGTGGTCGACCTGTTGGCCAACCCGAGCCGACATGATTTGAACTCGAAATTTGACTTGATATTTCTGGACCCACCGTCATTTTCGAACTCCGACAAGATGCAGCAAACGCTCGATACAAAACGTGATCATCAATCCTTGATCGAAGGCTCGATGGAACTGCTGGCAGATGATGGGCTGATGCTGTTCTCCTGTAATCGACGCGGTTTTAAACTGACCGAGGCGATTGAACAGCAATATCAGGTCGTTGATATTTCTCAAGCGACTATTCCTGAAGATTTTAAGCGCAGCCCTAGGATTCATCAATGCTGGGAAATCAGACACTCCAAGTAAGCAATCATGCGCGAAGATACTGAAGACTTTCATCAACTGTTTTTAAATCAAGTTCCGTTGATGGATGTTCGTGCGCCAGTCGAATTTGCACAGGGTGCTTTTCCAACTGCCAGCAATATCCCAATACTCGACGATTCTCAACGCCAACAGGTTGGCATTCGATACAAAAATGCGGGTGAGGAGGAAGCGATTCGACTTGGCTTGGAGCTGGCAACCGCTGAGATTGTGGAACAGCGAATGCGATCATGGTCAGACTTTTGTCAAAAAAACCCGCAAGGCTATCTGTATTGCTTTCGAGGTGGTTTACGCTCCCGCACAACCCAGTCGTGGTTGAAGAATGCCGGAGTGGATTATCCGCTTGTCAAAGGCGGTTATAAGGCGATGCGCCGTTTTTTGCTGGAGCAACTCGAAGAGTCGTTGCAGCGCGTGCAATTGATTTGTGTCAGTGGCTTGACCGGTGTTGGAAAGACTCACGCACTTAGAAAAACAGCCCGTTTTATTGATTTCGAGGACTTGGCCAATCATCGTGGGTCTGCTTTTGGCAGCGACCCAGTGGATTTTCAGCCATCGGTTGTTGCTTGGGAGAATGCCGTTTCAATCGCGCTTATGCAGCATCTGCAAAGCAATCCTAAGGCGCCAATTTTCGTTGAAGATGAGGCTCGACGAATCGGGCGCATCTGTATGCCCGAGAGCCTCTGCAAAGCGCTAGCTAAAGCACCACGAGCCATCATAGAACTCGACATAGACGCTCGTATAGAACTGATTCGAGAGGATTATATTGTGCGCCGCTGGCCAGAATTTAAACGCCTTCATCTTGATCAAGCCGAAGAGCAATTTAAAAAGTTCGTATTAGATAGTTTGAGCAGAATCCAGAATCGCTTGGGCGATGAAAGATATCGGAGCGTTCGCGATAGTTTCAAAACCGGCTTAGACGTTTTTTTTACGAGCGGCCAGACGGATGATTTTGCGCCAGGCATTCGAGTCTTACTCGAACAGTATTATGATCCTATGTATGGCTATCAAATCGAGAAAAAACAGCCGACGATTGTTTTCAGCGGCAAACAGCAGGCCTTCCTAGAATGGGTGGATAAAAGGATTGGCGACTGAACTTAATGCCCACATACTCGTCCTACGCGGATAACCTTTAAAGATATCGACAATATGAAAAAATTCTTTCTGCTGGGCATCATTTTGATGATCGTCTTAGGCTTCATCCAGTTTGATTTGGGCCGGTTTTTAGAGCTTGAATACATCAAAGCGCAGCAGCAAAGCATCGATCAGTTCTACCTCAATAATAGCACCCTGACTATGATCGGGTTTTTCCTGATTTACGTGGTTGTAACGGGCGCTTCTTTACCCGGCGCCGCTGTGTTGACACTGGTTGCAGGCGCTATTTTCGGTCTTGCTCAAGGTCTGATCCTGGTCTCCTTTGCGAGCACTTTAGGCGCATCTATTGCATTTCTAGTGTCGCGTTATCTGTTTCGTGACGCGGTGCAATCTCGTTTTGGCAGTTCGCTCAAATCAATCAATGATGGCATCGTCAAAGACGGCGCGTTTTATTTGTTTGCGTTGCGATTGGTGCCAGCGTTTCCGTTCTTCGTGATTAATCTAGTGATGGGGCTGACTAAACTGCGGCTCTGGACCTTCTTCTGGGTTAGCCAACTCGGCATGTTGGCGGGCACCGCGGTTTATGTGAATGCCGGCACCCAACTGGCTCAAATTGATTCTGCTTCTGGAATATTCAATCGTGAAATCGTCATTTCCTTTGTGTTACTGGCGTTGTTGCCATTTGTTGGTCGTAAGATAATCAATCTCTTGAAGAATCGAAAGGCACTCAAAGGATTTAAAAAGCCCAGTTCATTTGACACCAACTTGGTTGTGATTGGCGCCGGGTCAGCCGGCCTAGTTACGGCTTATATTGCCGCTGCAGTGAAAGCGAAAGTTACCCTAATCGAAAAACACAAAATGGGCGGAGACTGCCTAAATTTTGGTTGCGTGCCGTCCAAGGCGATGATTCGCTCAGCGAAATTCATGTCGCACATCAGCCGTAGTGCTGAGTTTGGGATCAAAACTGCGAGCGCTGAATTTGACTTTGCAGAAGTAATGGAACGTATCCAGCGAGTCATCAAGGAGATCGAACCGCACGATTCAATTGAACGCTACACCGGTCTCGGAGTTGATGTTGTGCAGGGTGAGGCCCTTATCACATCGCCTTGGACGGTTGAAGTCAATGGCGAGACGATTCGCAGCCGCAACATCGTAGTGGCCACCGGCGGGAGACCCTTTGTGCCGCCGATCGAGGGCATTGATCATGTGGATTACTACACCTCCGACAATTTATGGGATATACGCATCAAGCCCAAGAAATTAGCGGTGCTCGGCGGAGGGCCTATTGGCTCTGAACTGACCCAGGCCTTCGCCCGTTTAGGTGTTTCGGTCACCCAG
>CBDTWQ010000188.1:0-4493 GCA_965364115.1 uncultured Gammaproteobacteria bacterium
CTGTCTGCGGTTGGAATATCACCCGCTTGCCAACCTTCGCCGAGCGTGATTTGAACCTTTTCAAGCTTTCCGATGCGGATCAAATCGAGATTCAAAGTTTCGCCCACCCCATGCTGCCCGATCATTCGCACAGCCTCGGCGGTGTCGGTGACGCCTTGCTCGTTAATTCGATAAATCACATCGTGGGCGAAGAGTTTGCCGGCGCTTGGCCCTGCGTCAGGTGTGCGAGTCACTACTAAGGCACCATTACCGTTAGGAACATGAAAGACCTCCGCTTCATCCGGGGTTAAGTTGCTCACAATGTCGGCAAAACCAGCATCGCCCCAGCTGGGCGGACCTTGATGCAGTTCGTTGACCACCTGAACCGCCAAATTAATCGGCACCGCAAAGCCAACCCCTACATTGGTGCCGTTACGGGTGCTATCGATGGCCGTATTGATACCAATTACTTTACCCTCGATATTAAACAACGCGCCACCCGAGTTTCCTGGGTTTATCGCCGCGTCAGTTTGCAAAAAAGGAATGCTGCCAGACCGATAACGTGCGGTGTGCGAGATAATGCCGCGACTAATTGAATCTGGATTGCGGCCGAGCGGGTTGCCGACTGCGAAGGTTTCGTCACCGGAATTCACCGTTGCCGAATCACCCAACACCGCTTGTGGAATTCCGTCACAATGCTCTAACCGCAGAATTGCGACGTCTGATCTTGGGGTTGAGTTAATCACTTTGGCTGGAATGCCCGAGCCAAGGCTCCAGCCGCGCGGAAACACTTCGATCACTGCCGCGTCATCGATTACGTGATGATTGGTCCAAACGTCGCAATCTTGACTAGACACAAGAAAGCCTGAGCCCGTGCCGGTCGCCCAAACACTATCGCCAAACTTATCGACCGTCACATGCGACATGGTTCTAATTGAAACCGATACGTCGAGCATGTGGTCAGTGTCGATCGCGTTATATCGATCAAGCGCTAGGATTCCGATGGGAATCAAACTGGCGAACAGTCCGAGGACCGCGATCCGCCATAAAATGGTACTTTTCCTATTCATTCGCTACTCCGTGGAGACTTAGCGATGTCTTCTTTGATTATGTCTTCATTACTTAACGGCCAATGATGGTTTAAATTTAATCGTTGCTTTGCAGGCTTCTAACTAAGCGCCTCAAGAAACATCGATAAACTTTACCCGCTGATCGCTTAAGGTTTCTCGGGTCTAATCGAAGAACAAGCCTTATCCGCGTTTTTTACTCATTGCCGAGATCATCTCGAGACTTCGCATTCGAGATCATCCAATACAAAATAATTCTTTAATTCATATATTTATAAGACAAATTTATAAAAAATCTAGTTTTTGGCGGAAATTTATTTCGGCAACGGTAGGTGGTATAGCGAACCATAGTGGCTCAGGCAGTCGGTAATGCCTGCAAGGCGCAGCGCATGCCAGGCCATCGCATGGTTTGATGAAGTGATCGGAATTCCTAGACTGGCTTCTAGATCGGCGCAAGCACTCATCAATCGCACCGAGGTGCAGGAAACAAAAATCGCGTCGACTTCCGCTTGATTTACAATCTCGCGCACCCCCAACTCAATCGAACGCGGGGTTATCCGAGCGACTTCGGTGTCAAAAGCTGAATTAAACGAACCGAAGACCGGCACTTCAAAACCGCGCGCCGCGATATAATCTGAAACGATCTGATTCACCTCTGCCGGATAAGGTGTTAGCACGCCGATTCGTTTCGCGCCAAAGGCTTGAAACGCGGCAAAGGCAGCTGTTATTGGAGTGGTGCAGAGGGCATTGGGTTTTGCCTTCTTAATACATTTAAACACTTCTGATTCACCTATCGCCATCGAGGCTGAAGTGCAACCATAGGCAATCACATCAACTGGCGTATCAGGTGTAATCACCCGCGCGCACTCGGTGATTCGAGGTGCCATCGCGCGCAAAGTGTCAGGAGTGATGTGGTTTTCGTTGGCAATCCGACTGTGATAAAGCGCAACCCCGTCTATTGCTGAAAACAGCTGACGCCACTCGTGCTCAAGGGTGTAGTCAGTTGCTAAAACAATTAAACCTATCGCTGCACGACTCGCAAACCCCTCATCCAGCTCGAAGGGTAAATTTTCAATCAACCGTGTTGCTGGTTTTGCCGCCTTTGCTAAGTCATTCATCGACGCTCCTCACTAGACTAAACCTGAAACGGCTGTCGCTCGATCCAGACGGATCGCAAACTTTAACACGAAATTTCCATCCGTCATTATAAGCTGCTAACCAACGACTATCGTTACCGCAGCAAAGACCAGTTGCAACAAGCACAAATGGTTTACTCAATTGTCGACACCGTATTGAACCCACGCCAAACGATCGGCGACATCATCATCGGCCGATTGAATTTTATCTGGGCCTGAGGGTGCGAGAATACGCGAACGAATCGAAGAACTGCTGGATCAGATCGAAATGGATCCAAAAACCTTGATCGACCGACTGTCATCCGAATCCTCGGGTGGGCAAAAGCCACGCGTCGGAATCGCGCGAGCTTTGGCGGCAAAGCCAAAATTTATTATTTGCGTTGAAGTAACCTCTGTGCTCGACCCATTGGCGGCAGAGGGCATTTTGCAACTATTGTCTAATCTGCAGGACAAACTGGGATTGGCCTAGAAGTTCATCACCCATGATTTTACAACAGTTAAGTCAATTGCTGATGAAGTGGTTGTGATGAAGGTCAGACATGTGGTTGAATCAAGCCCCAAGGATGTGATGTTCACGCCACCCCAGCGCCCCTAGACTGACTTGCTGCTGAGCTCAGTGTCGGAGATGGTTCCGGGAAAGATGATTTCAGGCACTACTCACTAGTAGTTGACGCAGCTAGGCCGCGCTGAAAGCCAAACAATCAAAAAACTAAAATAACTAAAATCGAGGAAAGTTTCAATATGAGTAACAGATTTAGCCGCCGGGACCTGCTCAAAGCTAGCGCCGCGGGCGTCGCGACTTCATTGCTGCCATCGATGCCGGTCTACGCCGCTAAAAAAGGTGGCCGGCTACGGATTGGCACCTCAGGTGCTAACACTTCAGACAGCTGGGATGCGCGGACACATTCAGACCTGTTCATGCAAATGTCTTGTCATGGTTGTGTTTTCGACAATCTCACCGAAGTCGATGCTGCCGGCAACTTGGTCGGTGAATTAGCTGAAAGCTGGCAGGCGTCGGCCGATGCCAAGATCTGGACTTTCAAGCTACGCAAGGGTGTCACTTTCCATAACGGCAAAGCGTTTGGAGCCGATGATGTCATCGAGTCACTGAATCTGCACACCGCTGAGGGTGCGAAATCTGCGGCGAAACCGATTATCGCATCTATCTCAGAGATGAAGAAGGTCAACGGCCATGAAATTCAATTCAGCCTCGACAAGGGCAATGCCGACTTCCCGCTCTTGCTCTCTGACTATCACATCGTGATTTACCCAGCCGGCGGCATTGACGAAGCGATTGCAAAAGGTATCGGCACGGGTCTCTATCAAATGGTTAGCTTCGACCCGGGTGTCCGTTTGCTCGCTAAACGCACTCCGAATCACTACAAAGGTGACTCAGCTGGTCATTTTGATGAGGTTGAAATCATCGCTATAAATGATGCTTCGGCGCGCATGAATGCGCTATTAACTGGCCAAGTTGACGCCGTCAGTCGAGTCGATTTCAAGACCGAGTCTTTGTTGAAGATGAACCCGAAAACACAAATATTTGAGGTGACTGGCAATCAACACTTTTCTTTTCCGATGCTATCGCAAACAGCGCCTTTCGATAACAACGACGTTCGACTGGCTCTCAAATACGGCTTCAATCGAGAGGAGCTAGTCGCCAAGATCTTGCAAGGACACGGCGCAGTAGGCAACGACCACCCAATCGGTCCGGCCAACCAATACTTCGCGAAAGACTTGCCGCAGACTCAATATGATCCAGATAAGTCGAAGTTCCATTTAAAGAAAGCGGGTTTAAGTTCACTTGATATCGACCTATCGGCTTCCGACGCGGCGTTTCCTGGTGCGGTTAGCGCAGCCCAGTTGATCCGAAAATCAACCAAGAAGAGTGGCATCAATCTCAAGGTGATTCAGGAACCTGCTGACGGCTATTGGTCGAACGTCTGGCTGAAAAAGCCCTGGTGTGCCTGTTATTGGTCTGGTCAAACGACCGAAGACTGGATGTTTTCATCCGCTTATGAGGCTGGCGTTCCATGGAATGACACCCAATGGAACCATCCCAAGTTCCAGAAACTACTTTATCAAGGGCGCGCCGAACTCAACTCAGACAGACGCCGCTCGATCTATTTCGAGATGCAGCAAATTCTGAACCAGGAAGGAGGTGTAGTGATTCCGATGTACGCAAACTGGGTTGACGCGGCCTCCACTATGCTAACCAACGGTGGTGAAATTGGTAACGTTTTGGCAATGGACAATGCGCGGATGGCCGAGCGCTGGTGGTTTGGTTAAATCGTTAATGAGAAAGTGCTGG
>CBDTWQ010000189.1:0-4491 GCA_965364115.1 uncultured Gammaproteobacteria bacterium
AGCCGAAGTTCTTCGGTGCTGCATTCGGCGTCTAATCCTAGCGCGTCTGTTGCTGCCCCCATAAGAACTTGCTTGCTGACTGCTAGGTCTTTCCAGACCTTCAATTGGATATCAACGTCTTGTATCACTACTTATCTCAGAGCCATAAATTTGGCGGCACATGTTATATGAACAATCAAAGAAAAAATAGTCTTTCAGTCGCTTATCCACCAACATTTAACTGCTAGTTGCGATTAGGCGATCATATTTAATGCACAGATGGTTCTTTTTAACCAATATCAGTTAGAATGCGCGTCCTTTTTGGCGTAAGAGTTAGCACTTTGGAAATCAATCAGATTACCCAGCATATCGATGATTTACGGTCGAGAATCGATTCGCTCCGGAGGTATCTTTGACTACGACCAAAAGTGTGAAACCCTCGAAGAAGTATTGCTGGAGTTGGAAAATCCAAATGTTTGGAACGACCCTGCGCGGGCGCAACACCTAGGCAAGGAGAAAGCCGGGCTAGAAACAATCGTCGGCGGTCTCGATCAAAGCATTCAAGCAATTGATGATGCGGCTGAGTTGCTAGAATTAGCGGCAGTGGAAGAAGATTCAGCGACGGTGCTCGAAGTCGAGGGTGACTTGGAACGAGTTGAAATGACGGTCGCAGATCTAGAATTCCATCGAATGTTTTCGGGCGAAATGGATGAGCATAATGCCTTCCTTGAGATTCAATCGGGTGCTGGTGGCACCGAAGCCCAAGATTGGGCAGAAATGCTGTTGCGGATGTATCTTCGCTGGGGTGAGGCCAAGGGCTTCAAAACCGAATTGATCGAAGTCTCTGATGGTGATGTGGCTGGGATCAAAAGTGCCACGGTGAGATTTGAAGGGTCTTACGCATTTGGTTGGCTTCGCACCGAAACGGGGGTTCATCGATTGGTGCGTAAATCACCTTTTGATTCTGGCAGTCGGCGACACACGTCTTTTGCTTCAGCCTTTGCCTCGCCCGAAATTGATGATGATATTGATATCGATATCGACCCTTCTGATTTGCGGATTGATGTCTATCGGGCCAGTGGCGCGGGTGGTCAGCACGTTAACCGAACCGAGTCGGCGGTGCGTATTACCCATTTGCCAACGAACGTGGTGGTGCAGTGTCAGAACGATCGCTCGCAGCATAAAAATAAGGCGACTGCGATGAAACAACTCAAAGCCAAACTTTATGAGCTAGAAATTCAGATGCGTAATGCCAAAGCGCAAAGCATCGAGGACTTAAAGTCAGACATCGGTTGGGGTAGTCAGATCCGCTCCTATGTGCTCGATCAGTCCCGTATCAAAGATTTGCGGACGGGTGTTGAAACCGGCAACACCCAAGCAGTGCTCGATGGAGACCTTGACCTATTTATTATCGCCAGCTTAAAGAGTGGCACTGCGTGAGAATTTTGCAAAGACAGATTTATGGTTGTCCACAGAGAGATTTTTTTGAATTGTATTGCAGATTTCAAACCAAATTTCAAACCAGATTTCAAAGTAGATATCAGGCCAGATATCAAATCAAGCATCAAACCCAGACATCGAGACAGTTAGCAGGTGACGTATGAATGACGAAAATCGTTATATAGAGCAAAGGCGTGAAAAACTCGGCAAGATGAGAGAGCAGGGCCAAGCTTACCCAAACCATTTTCAGCGCAACGATTTTGCTGCGGATCTTCAAGCCAAATATGGTGAACTCAGCAAGGAAGAATTAGAACAGCAAGCGGCGACCGCAAGCCTTGCAGGCCGAATGATGCTGCAACGAGATAAGGGCAAGGTAATCTTTGCTGACTTGCAAGACATGTCGGGCAAATTACAAATTTTTGTGCGTAAAGATTCGATCGCTGACACTGATTTCGATGTTTGCAAACAGGGTGATATTGGCGACATTTTTGGCGTTAAGGGGCAAGTTTTCAAAACTAAAACGGGTGAGCTGAGCATTCGCGCCGAGACTATCGAGCTGTTGACCAAGTCGCTACGCCCACTGCCAGAGAAATTTCATGGGCTCGCCGATCAAGAGCAGAAATATCGACAGCGATACGTCGATTTGATCATGAACGAAGAATCGAGACGGGTCTTTTCGATTCGAAGCCAGGCGGTTAATTTTATCCGTCAATATATGATTGAAGCCGGATTTGTCGAGGTTGAAACCCCGATGATGCAGGTGATTCCCGGGGGCGCGACGGCTCGCCCTTTCGTGACCCATCACAACACCTTGGGGATGGATTTATATTTGCGCGTGGCGCCTGAGTTGTATTTGAAGCGATTGGTCGTTGGCGGTATCGAACAAGTGTTTGAAATTAATCGTAATTTCCGCAACGAAGGCATGTCGACGCGACATAATCCCGAGTTCACAATGCTCGAGTTTTATCAAGCCTATGCCAATTATCAAGACTTTATGTTGCTCACCGAAGATATGATGCGCCAGTTGTCGCAAGCCGTGTTAGGCACCGAGAAAATTTCATATCAAGGCCTGGTATTTGACTTATCGCAGCCTTTTACCCGCCTCTCGGTTGCCGATGCGATCCTTAAATATAATTCTGAAATGGACGCAGAAAAATTGCGCGATTTAGATTATTTATACGCTGCGGCGAGCAGACTCGGGATTAAAACAGAAAAATCTTGGGGTGCTGGCAAGCTACAGATCGAGATTTTCGAGAAGACCGCCGAGCACGAATTAACTCAGCCTACTTTTATTACCGGCTATCCGACCGAAGTGTCGCCGCTATCGCGGGCCAATGACGACGATCCATTTATAACAGACCGTTTCGAATTTTTTATTGGTGGCAACGAATTGGCAAACGGCTTCTCGGAGTTGAACGACCCAGAAGATCAGGCAGCGCGTTTTAAACGCCAAGTGGAAGAGAAGAACTCTGGCGATGAGGAAGCGATGCATTATGACGCCGATTATATTCGCGCACTTGAATATGGTATGCCACCAACCGCGGGTGAGGGAATCGGGATCGATCGTCTGGTGATGTTGCTAACCGATTCACCCAGTATTCGTGACGTTATCCTATTTCCACAAATGCGCCCAGAATAACAGCGAACTTTCTATGGACTGCTAAACTAAGGCCGCATGGAGACCTTCGTCTACACCAATCATTTTCACGCCTATATGGTGATGGGCATTGTCGCTTTGGCGTTGGTGTTGTTCGCCAGCGAAGACATTCCACTCGCATCATCCAGCCTATTAGTGCTAGTGCTGCTGGCCTTGATGTTCGAGATTTTCCCATTTAGCAATTTACAAGGACCGATTCGCGCCAGCGATCTCTTTATAGGCTTTGGCCACCAAGCGCTGATCGCGGTTTGTGCGCTGATGATCGCAGGACAAGCACTGGTGCGCACCGGCGCGTTAGAGCCAATCGGCCGGCAGTTAGCTCGTACCTGGACTCGTTGGCCATTATCAACCTTCTTTGCCACCTTGGTGATTGCGGCGGTGTTAAGCGCGTTTGTTAATAACACGCCGGTCGTCATATTGTTGTTGCCGATTCTGATCAGCGTGTCACTAAAAACATCAACGCCAGCCTCAGATCTGCTAATGCCAATGGGCCTCGCGACTTCGATCGGTGGCATGGCCACTAGTATCGGCACTTCAACCAACTTGCTGGTGGTGGCCGTGGCTTCAGATTTGGGGTTGCGTGAACTGGGGATGTTTGACTTCGCCCTTCCGGCGGTGTTGGTTGGCACGGTTGGAATTCTTTATCTCTGGTTCGTCGCACCGCGGCTCTTACCCGAACGTGAAGCAAGGCTTCCCACCACTTCGCCGCGCTTATTCACCGCGCAGTTACGTATTCATGATGAAAGTGCGGCTAATGAAAAACAGTTGTCAGAAGTGATTGCGTTGTGTGGTGGCAAGTTGGATGTAATCCACATTCTGCGGGGCACCAACAGTAACCGATTGTTGGCGATTCCAGATATGGTGTTGCGCAGTGGTGACCGAATTGTGGTGAAAAGCACTCCTGACCATCTTAAGGAATTGGAAACGGTTCTAGGCGCCAGCCTTTTCTCTGGCGACGAACCCGTCGATGACGAGCATCCATTAAGCGATGCGTCGCAGCAAATCGCCGAAGTAGTGGTGGTTCCTGGTTCAACCTTAGACGGTCGAACTTTGGCCAATATTCGGTTTCGTGAGCGGTACCAACTAATGGTCTTGGCGCTATTTCGCTCAAATAAATGGGTTAGTCATTCAGGCACCCAACACACCGAGGAAACTCGGCTGCATTCGGGCGATGTGTTGCTGGTGCAAGGGCCGGTTGCCAACATCGCGAGAATCAAAAAAAGTCGTAACTTGTTGGTTTTAGATGCCAGCGCCTCACTGCCTATTTCATCGCGAGCACCGCTGGCGATGATCATCATGCTGGGCATTATTTTGACCGCCGCGTTCGGAATTTTACCTATAGCAGTGGCCGCACTCGCCGGTGTTTTGCTGATGCTGTTCACCGGTTGCATCCAATGGTTTGACGCCACTCGCGC
>CBDTWQ010000190.1:0-4490 GCA_965364115.1 uncultured Gammaproteobacteria bacterium
TCAGGTTTGGGTTACAAAGAAGGCGTCATCGAAGCGATGAATTCCTACACCAACATCAAAACCTTCTCGTTGCCTTGGTAAGGGCTGGGACAGTATGAAGTGGGTATGTTTGAAGTGGGACAGTATACCTAATTCGGCAAAGCCGAAATAAGTATACTGTCGAAATAGGTATACTGTCCCACTTCAAACATACCACTTCAAACTGACCCATTAAAATCAAGCGACTTTAACCGGGAAACCTGAGTTGGCGGCGGCGGTGTAGCTTTCCATTTCGTTGAAGTTCAAATAACGATAAACGTCATCCGCCATGGTGTTGATGTCTTCCACGTGACTCAGGTATTCAGCCATGCTGGGAATTTTTCCCAGAATAGAAGCCACTGCTGCCAATTCCGCAGAGGCCAGAAAGACGTCGGCGCCTTTACCCAAACGGTTGGGGAAATTTCGAGTCGATGTCGACACCACGGTGGAGTTTTCTGCCACTCGTGCTTGGTTACCCATGCAAAGCGAACAGCCCGGCATCTCGGTGCGCGCACCGCTGCGACCGAAAATGCTGTAATAACCTTCAGCCGTCAGTTGGGCTTCATCCATCTTGGTTGGTGGCGCAATCCAAAGACGCGTGACTACCGGCGTTTCGAGCTTTTCGAGTAGTTTACCGGCCGCTCGGAAGTGGCCGATGTTGGTCATGCAGGAACCGATAAAAACTTCGTCGATTTGACGTCCAGCAACCGCTGACAACGGTTTAATGTCGTCTGGGTCGTTAGGGCAAGCCAGCAAAGGTTCTTTAATTTCAGCCAAATCAATCTCAATAATTTCGGCATACTCGGCATCGGCATCGGCGGCCAGTAATTCAGGATTCGCTAGCCAGGCTTCCATCGCCTCGATCCGCCGAGTGATGGTGCGCACATCGCCATAGCCCTCGTTCATCATCCACTTGAACATGGTGATATTCGAATTCATATATTCAATGATCGGTTCTTTGTCGAGCTTGACCGTGCAGCCCGAAGCCGAGCGCTCGGCCGACGCATCGGAGAGTTCAAACGCTTGCTCAACTTTAAGCTGCGGTAAACCTTCAATTTCTAACACCCGTCCAGAAAATATATTCTTCTTGCCTTTCTTTTCGACGGTCAACAGACCGCGCTGAATCGCCGCATAGGGAATCGCATTGACCAAATCTCTTAAAGTGATGCCTGGTTGCATCTCGCCTTTGAATCGAACCAGCACAGATTCAGGCATATCTAGCGGCATGACACCGGTGGCCGCGGCAAAAGCCACCAGCCCCGAACCTGCCGGAAAAGAAATGCCAATTGGAAATCGAGTATGCGAGTCACCGCCGGTGCCAACCGTGTCGGGCAGCAGCATCCGATTCATCCACGAGTGAATCACGCCATCACCCGGGCGCAACGAAATGCCTCCGCGATTTTGCATAAAATTCGGCAAGGTGTGATGGGTAACCACATCCACTGGCTTAGGATAAGGCGCGGTGTGACAGAACGACTGCATCACCAAATCAGCCGAAAAACCAAGGCAAGCAAGATCTTTGAGTTCATCGCGAGTCATTGGACCGGTGGTGTCTTGCGACCCTACGGTGGTCATTTTAGGCTCACAATACATCCCAACTCGCACGCCCGGTACACCGCAGGCTTTGCCCACCATTTTTTGTGCCAGGGTGTAGCCTTTATCGGACTCAGCGGTGGGCTCAGGTCTTTCAAACAAGTCGGTTTCACCTAAATTCAGAGCGCTTCGAGCCCGCTCGGTCAAGCCACGACCAATGATCAATGGAATTCGACCCCCAGCACGAACTTCATCCTTGAGCACATTAGTGCTGAGTTCGAAATTGGCAATCACCTCATCACTATTGTGGCGTGTGGTCTTACCTTGATGCGGATAGACATCAATCAAATCGCCCATTTCCATTTGTGAGACATCCATTTCAATCGGCAAGGCACCCGCATCTTCCATGGTGTTAAAGAAGATCGGCGCAATCTTAGTACCGAAACAATAACCACCGTTGCGCTTGTTCGGAATAAAAGGAATGTCATCACCCATGTGCCACAGCACCGAGTTGGTCGCTGATTTGCGCGAGGAACCCGTGCCAACGACATCACCCACGTAGGCAATCGGATGGCCGAGTAGTTTCAGCTCGGCAATTTTCTCCAACGGTTTATCGGTGAGGCCATCGCGAGGATTTTTCAGCAGCGCATTGGCGTGCAAAGGAATATCAGGCCGCGACCAGGCATCTTGTGCCGGTGACAGGTCATCAGTGTTGGTTTCTCCAGGCACCTTAAAAACTGAAACCGTAATCTTTTCGGCCAGTTCTGGCCGACTCGTAAACCATTCCGCGTTGGCCCAAGATTCGAGCACTTGTTGAGCATGCTTATTGCCCGCATTGGCCTTTTCAACCACATCATGAAAGGCGTCGAACACGAGCAGCGTGTGCGATAAAGCAACCACCGCGGCCGCCGCGGTTTCTTGATCTTCGAGGCAGGCTATCAACGGCTCAATGTTGTAGCCACCCAGCATGCTGCCCAAGATTTCAACTGCCTTAACTCGACTAATCAACGCGGTTTTGAGATCGCCCTTAGCAACCGCCGCCAGAAAACCCGCCTTAACGTAGGCCGCTTCATCGACCCCTGCCGGCACATGCTGGGTCAGCAATTCAACTAAACTGTCGCCCTCGCCCGCTGGTGGCTGCTTGATCAACTCGATCAAGTCGGCGGTTTGTTGTGGGTTTAACGGCATTGGGGGAATGCCTTCTACGGCACGCTCTTTAGTATGTTGGCGGTAAGCTTTTAGCATCATCACTCTCGTTAGTTAGTGAGTTAGTAGACCTAAATATAGGGTCAGTTTAGCGTTCGTCAAGCGGCACGTATTTCAAATCGATCGGCCCGTTGTAAAGCTGGCGCGGACGGCCAATTTTCGCTTGGCTGTCTGACATCATTTCGTTCCACTGCGAGATCCAGCCAATGGTTCGGGCCATCGCAAAAATAACGGTGAACATGTTCATCGGAATGCCCATCGCGAGGAAAATAATCCCGGAGTA
This sequence comes from uncultured Gammaproteobacteria bacterium, assembly GCA_965364115.1. Classification (GTDB taxonomy): domain Bacteria; phylum Pseudomonadota; class Gammaproteobacteria. The sequence goes on from CBDTWQ010000190.1 coordinate 3,041, forward strand.
AAAATCCACATTCGGGTAGAGATTGCGTTTCACGAAGTATTCGTCTTCTAAAGCGACTTTTTCCAGTGCCATCGCGGTGTCTAGCAACTTTTGCTGTTCAGCAGTCGACTCCATATCTTCGAGCAGTTGATGACAAATCTCGCGTATCAAGGTGGCGCGTGGGTCATAGTTCTTATAAACCCGATGACCAAACCCCATCAGACGGAATGGATCGTTTTTATCTTTCGCTCGATCAACAAACGACTGCAGTGACTTACCCGATTCGTTGATGTCGATCAGCATACGAATCACCGCCTCGTTGGCGCCACCATGTGCAGGCCCCCAAAGTGCCGCGATACCTGCGGCGACTGCGGCAAACGGATTGGCATCCGAACTGCCCGCAAGGCGAACCGTTGAGGTCGACGCATTTTGTTCATGATCGGCATGCAAAATCATGATCAAATCTAATGCTTTGGCGAGCAACGGATCAGGCACGTATTCCTCGCTCGGCATGGAGAACATCATGTGGAGGAAATTTTCACAGTAGCCCAAATCATTGCGCGGGTAGACGAATGGCTTGCCGTTAGCAAAACGATAGCTCATCGCGGCAATCGTCGGCATCTTGGCGATCAAACGATAAGCAGTAATTAAACGATGCTCCTCGTTATGGATGTCCATATGGTCGTGGTAAAAAGCCGCTAATGCTCCGACCACGCCCACCATGATGGCCATCGGATGGGCATCACGCCTGAAACCAAAGAAAAACCGATTCAGCGCTTCGTGCAACATGGTGTGATGAGTCACTTCATATTTGAAATGCTCTAGCTCTTGCTGCTTTGGTAGTTTGCCATTGAGCAGCAGATAGCAGACTTCGAGATAGGAGCTCTGCTCGGCCAATTGGTCGATGGGGTAACCGCGATATTGCAGCACGCCTTTGTCGCCATCTAGAAAAGTGATTGCGCTCGAACAGCTCGCAGTCGACATAAAACCCGGGTCGTAGGTGAAGTATCCCAACTCTTTGTAGAGCGCTCCAATATCAACCACCTTCGGACCCGCGGTTGGAGTGTAAAGCGGCAGTTTGACTTCCTTGCCGGTGCTATCGTCGATGATGGTAACGGTTTCAGTGCTCATAGCGATTCCTCATGTTGTGTCGGCGTGGTCCGTCGTTCGGTCGTGTCTTAATAGTTGACGGTACATGATAATTTGCTGAAAAGTCTTAAGCGGCTCACCATCGCGTCAGCGTGATGCTCGAAATATTAAGTTCACTAGATTGGCAAACCTTCGGGGTTTTCCCAATCTTGCCAGTGATCTCCACACCGCCCTTCAACAAGCTGTTTGTCCAACTTTCGACTGGACTAATTCATTCTCGGTAAGCGTAATATACCGACTATTGAATTATCCCGCTAACTATCTAATCCAGTATTGAATTTCATTATCTTTAAAATTAACTCGCCTGACCCGCGTAAAACTT
>CBDTWQ010000191.1:0-4477 GCA_965364115.1 uncultured Gammaproteobacteria bacterium
GACGGGGTTGCAAGCTCGGTCGCCAAGTCGACGGCTGTGATTGATCGCATCAGCGCTGTCTCAACCGACCAGGCGCGGTAGATCCGTCTCAAACAAAGAACGGGTGCTCCATTCCGACTCGCTGACCCGAGTCACTAACAAAGCCTGCATCACCGGTGACTGTCCCACCACGGCGAATAGTCGACCGCCAATTTTGAGGCAACGTTTGACCGCCTCGGGCAACTCGGCGACTGACGCGGTTAGTGCAATCGCGTCATAACGATGAGTTTGATCGAGCTGGTCGATTGAGGACTGACTGAATTCAACGTTGGTGGCCCCACTGTGGCTAATATTTTTTTGCGCGAGTTCAATGATTTCGGCATGACTATCGACGCTAGTGACGTGGCTACCTAAATGTGCAAGGCACGCAGTCACAAACCCACTTGCTGAACCAATCTCAAGAACATTATCTTCAGGCTTGATCAATAACGCTTGTAACAGGCGCCCTTCTATCGTGGGCGGCAACATTCGTACATTTGCGAGCAGCGGAATTTGACAGTCAGCGTAGGCCAAGCCAAGGTAGATGTCGGGCACAAATAGTTCTCGATTGATCTCGTTAAAGGTGTTCAAAACGCGATGGTCGAGAACCTCCCAGGGGCGAATCTGTTGTTCAATCATGTTGAACTTGGCAGCAGCATTATTCATGAACTTTGCAGGGTAACTAAATAGGACTTAATTGTAACTCAACTTGAGCCAATGATTCACCCGTCTGTACCCGCATAGTTATGGGTGATTTCCTCGCCGGCATGAATGTCCCTCAATGCGATGACGCTTAGATCATCGTAGTAGCAGGCGTTGGCCTGGTCGGAATGATTGATATATCTGAGGTCGCAAATGACCTCAAGACTTTGGTGGTCGTCGATCCAAAGCACATAATCACCGTCATTTGCCGCTGGCTTACTCTTAATCCAGCCAATAACGCTGCCGTTATTGATCGGGTCTTTGGCAAATAATCCTTGACCATGAATGATGCTGCTCGCTACGAAAGTTGGTTGGCTCACGGTTGGTTGTTTCCTCGGTCGTTGTCGGCTGATGGCCACTCGATTTCGCAAGTTAGCACAACAGATTATACGGTCAATTTCCGAAAGGATAACTTGAGTTGGTTTAACGGAACCTGAGCCAATTTATTTGACTCGCCTTAATTGAGTTTTCGGATAAGAGACCGGCCCTGATTATTGAGATGTTTAGTTGAGTCGTTTTAAATGGTCGGTGGTTCGCTAAGAACCAGCAATGTTACTGAGAGAGTGGGTTGGGAATGCTAGAGACCCAATCGGAGCTACCCCAGTTTTTCTGCGATTGATTCTAAGTGTGTTTTGCTGAGCGGTTTGACGATGTAGTCTTTGACAAACGCGTAATTCAAACATCGCTCAATATCTGAGCGCTGATCAGAAGAAGTCATCATAGAAACAAACGCGTTTTTATATCGCCCAGCGGCGCAGGCCAGAAGAAATTCGTGGCCATCCATGCCCGGCATATTGATATCCAACAAAACTAGATCGGGCGGGCTTTTTTCTGAGGCTAGCAAATCGAGAGCTTCTTGCCCATCATGTGCATGTAGGATTTCGATCTCGGCGTCAAACTGCTTGATCGTTCGCTCTGAAATAATGTGATCGATTAAGCTGTCGTCAACAATCATCGCTGTTTTAATCTGCTTCAACTGAACTACACCCTAACTAAATTTGAGATTATTCTTTATAAAGCGATCTTGAAAGGTAAAAACACAAGATTCGCCAATCTTGTTTGAGGTTCAATGCGCCTGAACTGTTCATTATTCTTCTATCAACGGTTATAGCCCAAGTTCGCGGTTAAATGTGACTTTCTGCAGCTCACCGGCCAATAGTTGTTCATTGTTTTTAGGCAAAGTCTTTGGGGCTGAATCTATCGGACCCAAACAAAGGGTTTAGCCGGCCGAAAAAGATTACAGGGTTTAGAGGTACGATGGCCAAGTCTTGATCCGTGAAAAGTTATCGGAACAAAGGTAAGTTTGAATTTCAGGTTCCGCAGCAATTCCCTAATGCTGAACTACACTTGTCCGAGGCTATAGCATGACTTGATGGGGCAAATATGCGAAAGTTTTACCTGGCTTTGTGCCTGACAATAGCGTTTTTAACCAGTCACTCAATTCTTCAGGCGGAAGAACTCCAAATTTTTCGGGTCGGAACTGGTGGGGTTGCTGGAACTTATTACCCAATTGGCGGGATGATTGCGCACGCAATCAGTAACCCTCCGGGCGATCGGCCTTGTGACGAGGGTGGTAGTTGTGGCCCTGATGGTCTGGTTGTGTTGGCTCAATCCGCGAATGGCTCGGTTGCCAATGTTCAAAGCATACAAGCAGGCACCTTGGAATCGGGGTTTGCACAATCTGACGTTGCCTACTGGGCTTACAGCGGCACCGGCACCTTCTCCAACAATAAGCCATTGCGCGATCTTCGCTCGATCACCAACCTGTATCCTGAAAGCATCCATATTGTGGTTCGCCAAGATTCGAACATTCGAAGCGTACAAGATTTGGTTGGCAAACGGGTGTCGTTAGATGAACCAGGCTCTGGCACATTGATTGACGCCGAACTGGTATTGAAAGCTTATGGTATATCGCGGTCTGACATCGATGCAGAGCACATAAAAGCCAGCGTAGCGATTAGCCGGATGCGGGCCAATAGCTTAGATGCATTCTTCGTGGTTGCTGGATTTCCGGCTAAGGCGATCTCGCAATTGGCCGAAGAGGTTCCGATTCGGTTGTTGCCGATCGTAGGCCCGCAAGCGGCTGTTTTGACTGAGCAATACCAGTATTTTTCAAACGACCTGATCCCCGCCGATGCCTACAAGGGTGTAGCTGCGACCAAAACCATCAGTGTTGGCGCCCAATGGCTGGTGTCGAAGCATGCCAGTGCCGATTTAATTTATGAAATTACCAAATCGCTTTGGAACAAAAACACTCGCCGCTTGCTCGACAGTGGTCATCGCAAAGGTAAAAGCATCACCTTGGATACCGCGTTGGAGGGAATAGCAGTGCCACTGCACTCGGGTGCGAAGCGATTTTATAAAGAGATGAGACTAGAGAGCAATTAGTCCGTGCGCGGTATCAAGAATATTCTATTAGAACAGAGGCGTTTTCCCCCAGTTACGCAGCTGTTACGATCGGCTACTCCCATTATTATCTGCTTAACATTGATAATCGGTGCCATTAGCGCCATTTTCTATGTGCAACAAACCCTGTCTGAAATAGAAGAAGCCTTGCCGATCACACTGTCGAAGCAGGAGCGTGATATTCGCCGGTTGGTGCAGGATATGGGCACACTGTTGCAAAACATTGAGTTCACTCGAGCCGAATATTCGCCACTTCGATTCAAGCGGGTTGTCTTCCAAGTCGATAAAATCTCTGCCCGCCTAGAAGGTGTTAGAGAATCATACCGCTTCAACGATTTATTGGGAATTTCGACGATTCATGCGACCTTGAACCCAGCAATTTTCGATATCCAAAATTGGCTTGGCAATGGAATATACAACTTCGATGCGCAATCGAAAGAAACACTGACCCTGGTCCATCAAAGAGCGCTCCTCGCATACAGCGAGGCAAATGCGCAATTGGACCAAGTGGGTGAAATGGCGGTTGCGGTTTTAAGCACCCAAGCAAAACGAATTCAAACCTTTAGGCATATGCTGCTGGCCTTACTGACAATAGTGCTGATCATGACCCTGGTACTAGTATTGCTCGCGATTAGGCTGCAGAAAAGCGTTGTAGCGCTCAGTAAAAGTGAAGAACAGACGAGGTTTCGAGCCAATTTTGACTATCTGACCAAACTGCCGAATCGAGCTAGCTTTGTTGAACAATTGAACGAAACGATCTCGCGAAGCAAGAGAAATCCCTCGACTACCGCGCTGTTGTTTATTGATCTGGATCGTTTTAAAAATATTAACGATACGCTGGGACATGATCATGGCGATGATTTGATCAAGCAGGTTGGTCAGAGAATTGTCGCATCGGTTCGGAAAACAGATCTCGCGGCGCGTTTAGGTGGCGACGAATTTACGGTGTTGCTAAAAGATGTGAATGATCCTATTCATGCATCGATTATCGCGAAAAATATTATCACGCGCCTTTCGGAACCCTTTGATTTGAAAGGTTACGAGGTTTACACCGGCGCTAGCATTGGGATCACTATTTATCCTGAAGATGGCGAGGATGGCAGCACACTGTTGAAAAATGCAGATATGGCGATGTATGGCGCCAAGGAAGACGGGCGAAATCGATTTCGCTTTTTTGCCCCGGAGATGACCCAGCAAGCGAAGCATTTTCTGGAACTCGACAAAGATATGCGTCTCGCCTTACAGCAAGATCAATTTGAACTCAGGTTTCAGCCAATTTACCGGATTGATGTGCCGACTATGATGGGTGTCGAAGTGCTATTGCGATGGCAGCACCCGACTAAAGGCCTGA
>CBDTWQ010000192.1:0-4476 GCA_965364115.1 uncultured Gammaproteobacteria bacterium
CCATCACTGCTTCAGGTTTGTACCAGCGGCATCTATGTGGAAAAACCTTTACCGATCGCCCTTCATATCCGAGGAAATATTTAACCACAAAAGCACTCGCCACGGCACCCGTTCCGCAGGCCAAGGTTTCTTTAAAAATGCCTCGCTCGTAGCAACGATATTCTATTGTTCCAGAGTTCGGGTTTAGTCTCACAAAGTTAACGTTTATCCCCGCAGGAAATCGGTCTTGATAATGCGAATTTAGATAATGCCCGATATGATCCACCAACCAAGTGCCAAACCCTCGCCGTCGCTGGAACATCGGCGCTGTCCCGGGATCGTTATTCGAGTCGGCAAAAATGGCTTCGGCCAGCTCAGCGATAGGTGACTCTTCATCATCGAGTAAGAACACTAGGTGGGGTTCACCGGTAAACACTAAATGTCCCGACAACGCCATCTCTAATGCAGTCGAATAAGGTTCAAGATCGTGATGACGAAACTTAACCACTAAGTTATGTAGCGTCTGAATTTCGCCCGAAAAGTCATCCGAAGCATCGACCACCCGAATTTCATTTGGCATTTTACGAGGCCCACCTAGATTGACCCAACCGTAAGATTTTCTGGGTGAAAAGCCAATCGTGGTTCTTTTAACTTGGGCCAACGGAACCTCAGTCATGATACTGAGATTTTCAATCTGATATTTTTCAGACATGTAGTTGGCAATGCACATCAAACCATTACCACAGCACAAAGCCTCATCGCCGTTGGGCTCAAACATTCTGAAAATGTAGTCACTACTGCAGGCAGGAATTTTCTTCCAATACTGATTCACCTGATTAATTTCTGCGAGCTCAATCGGGCTGCAATTCTGAATTACCAAAAAATTATCAGCGCCTAAGCCAAATAACGGATCAGTTGCCTGTCGTGAAAATTCAGCCATATTAATTTCATCTAGGGTTGGCTCATCGGTGCCATCATAAATCAAAAAATTATTACCAAAACAGCTCGCCTTGACCAACTGGGTGTCCAACGTGGTTCTGAAGGCACGTAAATTAGTGATCGTCATAAACTTAAAATCCTTGCACTGGTAGCTCTAAATATCAGGCCGCTGGGCGCTGAATTTCTCTTTGTAACAATCGACAAACAGTTGGAAATAATCGTTCGATTTCTTCTAATACTTCAAGCGCGCCTTCGAGTTGTTGGTCACGCCCCAACTCTTCAAGTTTTGCGCTCAACAGGAACAACTTACGCGCACCCATGTTACCGCTCGATGATTTCAGGCTGTGCGCACTTTCTCGGACCGCCACGCTGTCTTCGCGACGAATAGAGCTATAGAGCTTCTCGATCAAAACTGGCGCCGTGGATCGATAGATCTCGAACAACTGCTCAAGAATATTAGACGATTGTGGGCCCTCTAGTGCCTTGATCCCAGCAAGTGTTTTCAAGTCCAAAAGATCGATATGTTCCTCATCGCTGAAGTCTTGCGTGTCATCCTTCGGTGATTCGGATAGATTGGTTGCAGTGATATCGTATCCCTCGCCTGCCTGATGCCATTTCATAATCACATCGCGCAGCTGGGCCATCTTAAACGGCTTGCTCAAATAATCATTCATTCCACAAGCGAGGCATCTCTCGCGATCTTCTTCACGCGCATTTGCGGTCAAGGCGACAATTACCACGCCACTCTCCAGCCCACTTTCCTGCTCTTGCGACCTAATTTTAGCGGTTGCCTGATAGCCATCCATTTCTGGCATTTGGCAATCCATCAGAATCATATCGAATTGATCTTGCTGATTTATCAGCACCGCGTCTCTGCCGTTTTCGACGAGTGTCATCTCACAGTCAAAAATTCGAAGCATCTCCGTGATCAACTTTTGGTTCACCGCGTTGTCTTCAGCCACCAAAACCTTTGCACCTATCTTGATCATCGCCGAGTTTTTTTGATCTCCACGAGTTTCGTTTTGATCCAGCCAAAACTGCGGGTCAGCTGAGAGCATTCGTTGAATCGCCAGGCGTGGTACTGGTTTAGCCATCGCAAAATCAATTCCCGCTAGATCTGAAATACCCTTTTCAAATTTTTGCTTTAGCAAAACCAATAAACCACAGCGGGTTGAATCGCTACCGCAAGCCTGTTTCAGATCGCCGATGATCCTCCGATAAATAGAAACGGATTGGCTCGACTCGACGTCGAAAAGGATAATGTCGAAAAGTTGATCAGCCCCCTTGTCACGCTCAATATAACTCGGTACATCATCAACAGAAATCACCGTCAGCGGCATTTCCTGCTCTGCCATTACTCGTCGATTAAAACTATTCCCAAGAATTTTGGACTGAGTCACCAACAGAATATTCTGCGGCTGTTGATCCGATTTGTGACTGGCTTCATCACGAGTCGAAAAATGGTCTTTGGTAATCTTGAGCGACACTGTAAACCAAAAAGTTGAGCCTTTACCTTGGCTACTGTCAACCCCAATTTCACCCCCCATCAACTCAACCAAGTGTTTACAAATTGAGAGCCCAAGTCCCGTGCCTCCGTAACGACGAGTAGTTGAAGTGTCGGCCTGCGAGAACGAGTTGAAAATCTCACTCTGGACATCGTCTTCAAGACCGACACCCGTATCAGTAATCGCCACTCTCACCGTAACCCGGTCGCTCAGTTGCTCAGTGATTTGAGCCGATATCTCAATATATCCTTTTTCGGTGAACTTAATGGCGTTGCCACCCAAATTGGTGACCACCTGCTGAATTCGCGAAGGATCTCCGATATAGCTGTTCTGAAACAATTCAAGATCGGGCGAACAGACTAGTTCAATCCCTTTGTTTTGTGCCATTTCAGCAAACATCGAGCTGGTGGATTCCAAAACTTCGCCGAGGCTAAAGCGAGTCGCTTCTAGTTCCATTTTTGACGCCTCAATTTTGGAGAAATCAAGAATATTATTGATGATAGATAGCAGATTCTTTCCCGAATCACGCAAGGTCATGACGAAGTCTTTTTGTCGGTTATCTAGATGGGTATGGGTAAGCAACTCCATCATTCCAAGCATTCCATTGATCGGGGTTCTAATTTCATGGCTCATGTTGGCGAGAAATTCTCCCTTCGCTCGGCTCGCCTCGACCGCTGCTTCTCGCTCTAGTCTCTCTTTGGCCGCAGTGGATTCAATCGCAGCGGTTATATTCTTTTTTAACTCTTTCTCCATGAAGACAAAGGAATTCGCCAGACGACCCACTTCGTCTGAGTATCTCAACGGTAACTTCGCAATTTGATCTGACGCGGAGGTTTCTTTAGTAAAGTCTACTTTTGGTAATTGCTTGGCATAATCACTGAGCACCTTAAGTGGCCTAGAAATTCTCGACACGAAGATGAAAGTAAAAACCGTGCTAAGCAGAAATATCGTTCCAATAACCAGCATTTGCCTGCGCAATACGGCCTTGCCTGGGGCCTCAATCTCTGCCACTGGAACCACTACTGCAAAATACCAATTGAATGCCTTGAAGTAACTTACGTGCGCTTCAAGCAGTTCGCCTTTATTGTTGGTCGGGTCGAGATAGCGAATCGAATCTATTTCATCGCTAAAGGCACGTTTCAGGTCTTCGGTCAGCAAGTTGCCCGTTTTAGAATTGACAACGCCGCTGAATTCGGCCGGCTCTAGGTTCGGTGGTGCAATTAAAATTTCACCGTTGCCATCGAACAAAAAGGCATAACCGGTGCTGGCAATTTTTATTTTACTAAAAGTCTTCTCCAACAGCTTCACGATGTTGGAGAGCACTCGCTCGCTCTCAGCCTCAATGTTATCGAAATCGATCGCGACCCCGATAGTCCAGCCCCATTCGGGCAAAGGCGTGAAAAAAGCCAGCTTCTTCACCGCAGGCTGACCTTCCGACTGCCAGTGAAACACCGCCAACTCACCCTCTTTAGCGAGGGTTTTATTGTTCATTACTTTGACCAGTCGCCGACTTTTTATATCGTAGACTGATTTGAAATTCTCAAACTGATTGTCATCGTCGGAAAAACCGATAATCTCACCGTCAGAATCAAACACGAAAACACTGATTTGTTCATAGTTAACGCTCGACAGCCAACTCAATGCGCGTTGTTTGGCCGAAAAGTTTTCAGCACCCGCTTGATTCTCCAGATTCTCAAATTCATTGAAAACCGACAAACTGATTTGACCCACATTCCTCAAGTCCATTTTCATTCGGTTGAGAATGTCGATTTTGTCCGCTATGAGACGATTATAGCCACCGCGAATATTCAGACGAACCAACTCTAAAACATTGCGTGCAGACTTTTGTTGCTCATCGAACATGGTCTTGCCGACGTCACGTTGAGTCGAATACATAATGCTGGCCGCAGTCACAGCCAACACAAGACCAATCAACAGAACGATTTTCGAACTAATCGAATTAAAAAGATTCAAAAACATTACTTAAGCGGCCTTGCTGAGCTTTTGAGGAATCGAGTAACCCCTTTTAAGACCTTCGCTGTCGGCATGCAAA
>CBDTWQ010000193.1:0-4471 GCA_965364115.1 uncultured Gammaproteobacteria bacterium
GCGGTCGGCCAGACGCGGTCGGCCAGACGCGGTCGGCCAGACGCGGTCGGCCAGATGCAGTTAAATTAATACAATCTCCTAGAATGAGATAAATAGACGCTGCGAGTGCGTTTCGAGCGTCGCTTTAAATTTAATTTCTGTTAAATCGCCAGATCAAATGTACCCGCCGCTGACAAGTGTTTATAATCCTCCAATCTGGTCATGTGCGAGACTCAAATTCGCAGGGCGTAGATCGGGGGATAAATTTATACCATGTTAGATTCTAGCGAGTCGTTTGTTCTGTGAAGCGTCCGAATCCGCTGTTGCTGGTCGCGATCGCTGTGGTGGGCTTGATCATCTTTGTGCTGATGTCGAGGGACCGTGGTGATTCTATGGCGCTAGTCAGCCCTCCAAAAATCATTCAAAGCGGTCAACTAGAATCAAACAATGAGGTCGACGAATCCGCTTCGCCCAATAGCCAAGAAACTAGTCAAGAAACTAGCCAGCAGATTACTCTGAAAATTACTCAGGAAATAGCCGAGGAAGTAGCAGAGGAAATCGGCAAGGATGCCAAGGCAGACCTAGAAAGGATGGCCGAGGCCGAGTCTGAAGCCGAATCTGAGGCACCATTAACCCCTGGCACCCGCGCCCGCAGTTTCATCAAACAACTCAGAAGTGAAGGACAACCCTACCCACTGGATGTTGCCTACTTGAGAGCGCAACAGTTTCTCGAAGAAGGAAGCCTAGCCGACGCGCACCTGGTTTATTTCTTCGCTGCCCGCGAAGGCCATATTTCGGCCATCATGAAAATGGCCGAAATGTCAGATCCAGTCATTTTTGAGGCTGAAAATTCATTACTAGATCAATCAGATCTAACCCAAGCCTTTAAGTGGTATCAAAAAGCATTGGCTCTTGGGCATCAGTCGGCTTCTCAACGCGTCGACAATTTGCAGCAATGGGCGCAAGCCCAAGCAGAAACCGGCAACTCTGATGCCGAAAAATTCCTACTCAATTTCCAATAGGCTGTAATCGATGACTTACCAAAATATAAAGCGCTGGTTAAATTTACCAGCGCTGACGGCGCTGCTTTTTCTGCTGTTAAGCCAAACTGCTTTTGCTGCGAGTAAGCCTATCTTGATGGAGGGCAAGGATACCCTCTACCAACGTGTTCTCAGCGTTCCGGATGCAGTGCTCTACGCGTCACCGAGTGAATCAGCCAAAACCGAAAGCATAACGCCGTTCAGCGTGCTCTATGTCTATGAGAAAAACAGTGAGTGGGTTCAGGTTGGTCACGACAGTTTTGGTGGCGTCGTAGGCTGGGTAAAGGCAGAGCATGCGATATCGTGGAATCAAGCTTTGACCGTGTCGTTCAAAGACCCTCAAGATGTTCAGCGAGTGATGATGTTTGATCGCAAACAAGATCTGCAAAAATTGGTCACGCGTTATAACAAGGAAGAATATATGTCTTTGTATGAATCGGTGACTAACGGTTCAGCTCCTCTAAACTCACCGGTTATCGCGATCCAACCGAAAGCTCATCTCGACATTCGAGATAACTTTTATCTGGTGCCGATCAAGCAGCATGAAGATGTATATCTCGGTAATGAACAGGCGCGCATGCTTAAAATTGCTTCGGTTCCGCTGGCCAATTCAGTCAGCATTAGCAAACTTGCGAGCGACAAGCTAGAGAGTCACAGTTATCGCAGCGGCATTCATTTCGTGATCGATTCCACTCAATCGATGGGCCCTTACATTGATCGAACTCGAGAAGCGGTGGCGAAAGTCTATTCGACTATCGAAGCGCAAGGCTTGAAAAATCAGGTTAGTTTTGGGCTGACGGCCTATCGAGACAATGTGCAAATGGTGCCGAAACTCGAATATTTGACCAAGCGTTATGTCGGTCTTGAGCAAGGAACTGATGTAGAAGATTTTTTTGAAGGCGTCAATAGTCTCGTTCCTGCTGACGTTTCAAGTCGTGATTTTCGCGAAGATGCTTATTCAGGGCTGAAAGCAGCGATTGAAGACTCAGCATGGGACCAATTCGATGCACGTTACGTGGTGCTGATTACCGATGCCGGTCCGCGTGACAGCCATGACTCCTTAAGTGACACTCGTTTGAGCGCGCAAGCGTTACGTCAAATTGCCTATGACCGGGGCATTTCAATTTGGGTGCTGCATTTACGCACGCCGGTCGAAGGCGCGAACCATGATCAAGCTGAGAAATTTTACAAGGAGGTGTCTTTCTACCCCGGCATTGGCGATTTTTACTATGGCGTCGAACTGGGTCAGGTAGACGAGTTTGGCTCCGTGCTCGAAACTTTGGCCAACCAGATCACCCAGCAAGTGCTGGCCACCACCAATGGCGTGCCGCCAATGCCAGTGCCCGGGGTTGAAACGGATCCATCTCAATTAGCCAGCTTGCAAGATCGAGTCGCTAAGCTAGGCAATGCGCTGCGATTGCGTTATTTGCAGAAAGAGTCGGGCGAACCAATGCCCGCAGTGTTTGAGGCATGGATGGTTGATCGTGATTTTCTCAATCCTGAAAAATCGGCGGTCGATGTGCGCGTGTTGCTGACGCGCGATCAATTGAGCGACCTCAAAAATGTGATGCAACAAGTTTTGGAGCTAGCGGAAGAGGGTGTTTTAAGCCCGCAGAGCTTCATTGATGACTTGAAAAGTTTGGCGGCAACCGTTAGCCGTGACCCGTCGTCGGTCGGTGGGAGCACCTCCAGTTCGGGCGCTAATCTGGCTGACTTAGGTTATATGCGCGAGTATATTGAAGATTTGCCCTATACCGGCGAAGTGATGAACTTGACGATTGAAACGTGGGAAGAGTGGTCCGCTAAGGTTCAAATCGAGTTTATGCATCGACTGGAAAGCAAAATCAGTTATTACCAAACTTTGCACGATCATACCGACCTTTGGGTGACACCCGGCGGCGGTGCGGTGAACGGCAATTCGGTTTTCCCCGTCGCACTTGAATTATTACCTTGACCGTCGTCTATTCACTTAAGAATATCGTCAAGGAGCGGGTGACGGACGGCGTCGGCTTCCGTTTATTGGTGCCTAATATTCAAATTCAGGCGCAGGAAAACATCGCCTTGATTGGCCACAGTGGTTGTGGCAAAAGCACCTTGCTAGATATGTTGGCGCTAGTGTTGCACCCTGACTCCTCGTCGGAATTCAATGTGCACCCAGTCGACGGTGAAAGCCATGACATCGAAAAACTTTGGCAACGCAAACGGCAAAGCGAACTATCGCAAATTCGCAAACTGCATATCGGTTATGTGTTGCAATCTGGCGGGCTATTGCCGTATCTGACGGTGCGTGAAAATATTGAATTACCGCGCAAGCTGTTAAAGCTGCCCGAAGATGATTCGATCACTTCGCTGTCAAAGGTGCTAGGTATCGATCGTCAACTCGACAAGCTGCCGGGTTTTCTCTCGGCGGGTGAGCGGCAGAGAGCTTCATTTGCTAGGGCGCTGTCGCACCGGCCATCGATTCTGTTGGCAGACGAACCAACCGCATCACTCGACCCTATAACAGCGCAAAAAATCATGGCCGTTGTGATGGAGCTGATTAAGGGCCTTAAAATTACTTTGATCACCGCCAGTCACGACTGGGCCCACGTTTACAAGATGGAATTGCGCACCTTGCAACAAAGGGCTGAACCGGTAGAGGATGGTAATGTTTATCAATCGACCTTCTATGACTAATGACTAATGATTCAAATATCTAGCATCATCCAACTCAGTTTTCGCGACTATAGCCACGAATGGCGAATGTCGGGATGTTTCGTGCTGGCTTTATCAGCAGTGTTAGCGCCGATGCTGATTTTGTTTGGCTTGAAATTCGGCATCGTTACCAGCATGGTGCAAGAATTAGTCGAAGACCCGGTTAATCGAGAGATCACATTAGTGGGCAGCGGTCGTTATAACGACGCCTGGATTGAACGTTATCGGAATCGGTCCGACGTCGAATTTATTGTGCCGAAAACTCGCGCGCTGGCCGCGACGATTCAATTAAAAAGTGACTCTTCCGGTCGAATTCTATCAACCGAATTGTTTGCAACCGGGGAGCACGACCCGATGTTGCGGCGATTGGCTTCGTCACCGAAAGACTACTCTCAAGTTGTTTTGAGTCAGAATGCGGCAAAAAGGTTGAATGTGACTGCTGGCAGTCAGCTCGATGCGAGTCTGGCGCGACAGTATCAAGGCCGGCGAGAAAGAGTTCATTTGCCACTTGAAGTGATTGGCGTAGTAGATGCCAGCATCACTTCTAGAAACCTGGCGTTTGTGCACCTTGATTTGTTGATTGCGAGTGAAAACTTCAAAGATGGCCGTGAGGTCAAAGAACTGCAATGGGGTGGGTCGGTTGAAACCGACGAACCACGAACCTATCCCTCCTTCAGACTCTATGCATCCTCGATTTATGAGGTTGAACAGCTGGTGGTCGATCTGGAAAAAGAAGGCGCTAGAGTGAAGGCCAATGT
>CBDTWQ010000194.1:0-4471 GCA_965364115.1 uncultured Gammaproteobacteria bacterium
GTGTAGCCGAGGTCTGCATCGTCGCTGCTATCAAATTCCCAAACGACCACTTTTTTAATTTTGTTGTCATTGTTTTTAAACAATGTCGGGTCAGTTACGTTAAGTGCGCTCAGCCCTCGTCCGCCACCACGCTGGCCGCTAATCAATATTGTGTGCCAAGCTAGCCCATTGCCCAGGTTAGCGTAGATATCCGAAACGGTTGGCGTCAAGTCATTGTAGTAACGGTGTAGGTAATTTTGCTCGGTTAAGTAATGCAACCCAGCGTAAGATTCGGTTGAAAACAAGTAGCTCGGAATGTAGCCAATTCGCTCTTTGCCGTTGGTTTCTCTGAAACCGTGTAACACGCCATCGTTAGAGCCGGCATAGACGATGCCTTGGCGCTCGGCAGCGGGCCCGCTCTTGAAATTAGAATAAGCGTTGTCACCGGTCGGAAAGGGTGCTATTTCGGGCCAGTTGAGGTTAGGTTTGCCGACATACACGGGGCCTGAGTTAACCAGATCGCCGAGACGTGACAAGCGCTCGCGGAAAAAGTAACCGCTGCCCTCGTTTGAGCGGTCACCTTTCAGGTAGTCTAGTCGCGCCATCGCGACATTGTCGCTATCGGTGCCGCCGGTGGCGTTGGTTTTGAGATCATTCTTGTGTGCGGTGGTTAGTTTATCCCATTTGAAAAGGACACCGTCGGTACCATCGTAAGTAGCGATCACTCTTGGTTGCGCGTCGATGTCACGAGTCGTTAATTTTTCACCGGCATTCCATCGCGAGCCCGCTTCCAATGTGCCGTCTTGCAGATCGATTATTCTCTTAGCGACCAAATCTCCCTGCCAGCGATTGGTGTTGAACTGCGCCAGATAAACCACCGATTCGGTCGTCAGCTTAGACGAGTTAATCGATACGGCTGCGGCGGTGGCGGTGCGCTCGGCGATGTCGGCGATCGATGCCTGTAGTGATGTGGAGAGTTCGTCTGGTTGCTGCGCACTGAAGAATCGCCCTCTACCGTTATAGGCTGCGTGCCACATGTCGTCGACCTTGTTTGGTTCATTGTCGTGGGCGTCGGTCCATGCAAAGCCTGTTGCCAGCGGGTTATCAACCAACGGGTCGAGTGAACCCGTGATCCCAAAGGCAATCGTGAAGGTCACCAAATGCTGGTGGTTAGCCTCATCAACCCCGGTTTGGATCGGCACGTTGTTGGGTAAATCGGTTCGTAAGTCGGATTCATAGTAGCGCATCGCCACATCGGCCAGAGTGTTGCTAAAGGAGTCGGCATAGCTGCCGCCGTCATAGTTGCTGTTGCTGTCTCCATCCGTATTGTTCACAGTGGGACTGCCGCCATTCCAAAAGCCATCGCCCATCAGAATGTTGAAGTTTTGTTGACATTCGCCCCCGTCAGCAGAGGGTAGAATTGGTGCGTTGGCGCCAGTGTCGGTAAAGTATTCACCCACGTCTCGAAGTGAGGATCGCATGGGTGTGCCTCGTGGTTGAATGTCAAAGTCATAAAACGATTCAAGTAGTCTGCGCTTGTTAGACGGCAGGCTCATGGTGTCGATGTGGATGTTATTATTGGAGGAATCTTCCAAGATGCCGCTATTAAATAAGCGCATCCCCATTCGCGAAGCGTCAGTGCTGTTGATGGTGTTGCCGATGATTGCTTTGGTGGCCTTCATACGCGATCGGTAATACTGAAACCAATTGGCGAAGTTCTGCATCTCGGGCGTGCCGGCCACGATATCTACCGCGCGGCGGCCATCGTCAAAGTCGACAATGCCATTGGGGGTCGTCGCAACGCCATCGGCGGAGCTATAGATGCCGTCGTTGTTGCTATCAACCAACACACTGTTGCCGTTTATGTTAGTGACAGGAATTTGTATGTCGTCGTCCCAGATGAAATAGCGTGGAAGCCAAACCGTAGACTCGACCCAATTCCAGGTTGAATTAATGCTCCAGCTCCAACCATCGAAGGTGTGCGACACGGTCAAGTTGACAGTTTGCCCCGCAGGGTTAAACGGGTCTTTTAGCACGGCTGTTTCATTAGCATCGATGAACATGGGTGTGCCATCGGCGTTGGTGCCTGGCCAAGGTGTGTAGTCAATAGCCGGGTTATAGTAACTCAAGTTGGCATTGTGATTTTTCACCGCCCATCCTAAATCCCACTCGTAGTTGGCGCCATTAGCTGGTGGTAAACCGCGGGAATTATATGAATGGCTGAAACTGCTGGCGTCGCGGAAATAGTATAACTGATAGTAGCCAGCAACCACCGGGCGGCCGCCATTGGCTGGAATACCTGCTGCCCCATCTTGGAACATCGGGTCCCAGTCCATGCTGCCAGAGTCGTCAATTGTCATATAAACATTGGGTTGAATAATGGTCGACAAAAACAACGGTGCGGTCTCTAGGGGGCCGGGTGCTGCCTGCGCAGATTGCAGCGTTGAAAGGCTTAGGCTTGCTATCCAGGCAATTAGAGCGGTCTTTCTAGCTAATTCGTTAATCTTCATTTTGAGTTTCCTGTCCCATGCTTATTAGCTGGCATCTTTGCCATAAAAGGATTGTAGGTATCTAAATGATCGGCCCGTGACGCCTACCCCACGTGCTGTGGCGCGGTAAATTGAAACAATGTCTCCGGTTGGTTGTGTCCCGTAGCCACCGATATTGATATTGGCCAAGGGATTTTGTGATCGATCGCCTAAGTATTCGACCATGTAACGCGGCTCCTCAATCAGCCCAAGTTTGGTTTGAAGTGAGGTTGGCGATGAGCTTGATCTATCCTGCCAAGTGTCTTTATCGAAGTACTGAATGTAGTAAGCGCTATTATCGGTGGGAACCGTGAAGAGGCCACTGTTGGCGTTATTAAAAGCAGCATTGGTGCCGGTGGCTTCGATAAAAGACTCGGCTTGTGCCAACCCCATCTCGGCAGCCTGAAACATTAAGCCGATTTCGCGTTGATTGCCGGCCATAGATAAATCAGCAGTGGTGCGTTGAATCGCGGTGATGCCGAGCATGGTCAGACTTACTAACATGATTAAACTGATGATTAAGGCCATGCCTTGTTGATGACGAATCGATTTATTCAATGTCTATGCCTATGCGATTGCGCAGTGCGACGGTGGTTGAGAAGACCTGGCGAATTCGTTTGTCGGCCGCAGTGGTGGTTATCTGGTTGAAGGTGTAAGTTTGAGCGCCTTCATCACTTATAACCTCGTTCAGCGAGTGCAGCAAGAGCATGATTCGAACCGCAACCACCTCGTTAAAATCAGTCACCTGGTCACTGGGTTTATATTGATTAGGAAATCCATTTTTATCGGAATCAATGCCGAACAGAATCTGCATTTGTTCGATGCCTTCGATCAACTCTTGGCGTTGATTGAACTCGGTTCGCCAGAGCGTCGGGCTGCCACCAGCGTCTGAACTTGATTCAATCGTATAAGTCACGTTTTGCAATTCGATCACTATCGCATCATTACCAAATTGTTGGCTTTTTTCTGATCCAAGATTGATTTGACGCTGAGTGCTAGTCGGGCCGTTTGTGATGGAAGTGATTCGATGAATGTCTGCATCGGCGGTGCCGAGCAGGTTGTTCTCGCCACAACGAGCAATTAGAATGAGGTCGTCTGTCGCAAAAGTGTTGCCAGTGGTGGTAACAATGTTGGTTACATTCGCGGCTCTAAAAGGCAACTCAACGTTTGCCTGTCCCGATTTTCCGCCAATAATGGTTATCGAGTCGGAATCGTTTAAACCATCGCCTTCGGTGCCGCTGACAAAACCATTCTCAGTGAAATCGTGCAACCCAACGTCGTAGCTGCCCCAAGTGGCTAGGGTATTGTTGATGTTGTTGGCAACGCCTGCTTTACCATTGGGGACAACACAACCCCAAACACTCGAAAGACGTAAATCCTGGGTTATGATTTCCATCGCATAACGACCATTCTCTTGAATTTCCGACATCGCATTGGTAAAACGGAAAGTGGTTTTGCTACCAACGTAGACTTGAACGATACCGCCCAGCAAAAACAGACTTATCACGACTGAGACTAAAACTTCAACTAACGACAAGCCAGATTGATGCTGGCGAGATTGACGGTGGCGAAGGTTCATGGTGAGACTGCGACCGGTGGTGCAACTGCCATTGAAAAACAGGTTAAATCGGTGGTAGCGTTGTTGCCGCAACCGGTCAAGGTGGCGCCGGTGCCTTCATCGTCCCACATCACGGTGATGATTAAGCCACTGTCCGCAGAAGTGACGACTTGTCCGCGCCCACCAGGAAGGGCTTCAATCATCGTTTTCCATTCAGCTGCGTCCGCATCCTTCATTTCTCCTGAAGTGAGGCAGGCTGTCGCCATGCAGTCGCCTGAATAAGGGTTCATGGTGTCTATTCCGGTGTAATTATTAAATTGGGCTAAGTCGATCATGTTGGCGCGAATTCGATCGGACATGTTGTAAGCTAGCCAGACCGCTTGGCTGTGATTCAGCGCACTGCTGT
>CBDTWQ010000195.1:0-4471 GCA_965364115.1 uncultured Gammaproteobacteria bacterium
TCTTTCATGTATCGCAGTGAAGCGGCGTGGATCTCACTTTACATTATGAAAAATGTTTCGGCTGATAATGCTCTGTCGCCACCAATCGATCAAATGATTCAAGGCTATGGCTACATTCAGTGGATAGAAAACGGTTTGCAGTATTCGCTGGTAGGCGATATACCAATCGAACGTTTGAGACAATTCGCGGTTCGTTTGAATGCCTATCAATCGTTGGTGCAATCGCCCGCACGGCCTTCCGGTCGTCATAGTTTGAGCATTTAGATATGGGTAAACGTAAACAAAAGAAATTCGTTCATTCGGCGAGCAGTGCTGGTTCTAACCAAGCACGCAAAAGCCGACGTAATGGCCTGCGCTTCGCTTTAGGCGCGATACTGACTCTGTCGGTAGTGGGCGTTGCTTTAGCGGCCTTTAAACAGCAGTACGATATCGCGCACGACTTAACCGTAATTGGCAACGGCGCGCCGGCGGTGGTTCAGATTCATGATCCAAACTGCCAACTGTGTCAGCGTTTGCGTCGAAATGCGGAATCGGCAATGCGGGGCCTTGGCGATCAGCTGCAGTATCGAATCGCCGATATCAAAACCCTGCCAGGACGGCGTTTGCAACAACGCCACGGTGTTCAACATGTCACCCTGCTGCTGTTTGATAGCGATGGCGAATTGCGCAACGTGTTGAGTGGGGTGAAAGATGCTGAGACCTTACGTCGGGCTTTCCGAGCGCATCTTGAATCAGACTCTAGAAAAGCGAGGGGTTAGCGCCTTGAAGTCGCGTCGGCAATTACTCAAATTGAGTCTCGGAGCACTAGCTGGGTCAGTGTTGCATTACCCAACCACCGCTAATGCCGCACCGAATGGCTATGGCATCAAAGGGTTGCAGGCGCCGGAACTAGAAGTTGACTACTGGATAGACGCACAAGGCGAGGTAAGTCAGTTCAAACTGGCCGATCACGCCGGTCAATGGGTTTTCCTTAAGTGCTTTCAAAGCTGGTGCCCCGGTTGTCATTCGCACGGGTTTCCTGCGCTGAAAAAAATATCGGACGCGTTTTCGAATAATCCTAAGGTTGTTTTCGCAGGGGTTCAAACCGTGTTTGAAGGGCGCTTCATTAACACCGTCGACAAGGTGCGCGAGATCCAGTTGCAGTATGACCTGCAGATGCCGATGGGGCATGACTCCGGGGTTGGCGATAACCAGCCCAGCACGATGCGCGACTACCGCACCGGCGGAACGCCTTGGATGATTCTGATAAACCCTGATCAAGCGGTCATTTACAATGACTTTGGTATCAATGTTGATGAAGTGATTCGATTTTTGACTGTTGTAACCGCGTGAGCACATTCAGCAATGATGATTGTGCTTTGGCATAACAATTTTATAGTGCGCTAAGTCACCCAACGCCACACTCGGCACCTGTAACCAGTTAACAAATCTCCTTCTCGCTTTTGGAATGATGGTCGTATTCGATTTGCGAAATTTCCTAAACACCTCGCGGCATGTCAATGCCATCACTACATTTGAGCGGCGTCAAAGTTTGCGCGGGGTTTAGGGTGTCGCCGTAAAGCGGTTACCTGATTGAAGGTCAATTCGATCGCAAGACAGTTGAGCTTGGCCAAAGGGTTTTCACGCTGGTATAGTTTAGGGTAATTAACGCAACCATCGCGAACAGAACAAAGGTTAACGCGGCGACAATAAATAGTTCGCATCTAAGCCCAAGCAAAAGTAAGCCTAGCGAAGGATAAGTGCGGAAAAATGACCTCAGCTGAGTTATTTAGCCTAAAAGACGCCATCTGACCACAAACAAGTTGATCCTAGGCCAACACAAAACTTCCAATAGCTTCGCAAGCAAATTGAAATGACAAACACTTCTGAAGATCAAATAGTGAAAACAGACAACCCTAAGCTGTCGGCGATTCGTGGGGGGGTTCTAACCTTTCAGGACGATCCATTTCTGGTGCCTGCCGAAGCCGCGATAGTCTACGAGTCCGACGCGATCATCGTGATCAGCGACGGGAAAATCATTGATTGGGGCGCAGCTGTAAACGTCAAAAGCAGATGGCCAGGCAGCCTAGAAATTACCGAATATGCCAACAGCTTGATTCTCGCCGGGTTTATCGATTGTCACGTACATTATCCGCAGGCCCAGATAATCGGTGCCTATGGCAAGCAGCTGATTGATTGGTTGACCGAATATACCTTTGTCGCTGAAGCGGCCTATGCCGATAAAGAATATGCCAAGGCTGCGGCCAAATTGTTTTTGCAGGAGTGTTTGAGAAATGGCACCACCACTAGCTCGGTTTTCTGCACCGTTCACCCCGAATCGGTCGATGCTTTTTTTGAAGAATCTGAGAAATTGGAAATGCGCAATATCGCGGGCAAGGTGCTGATGGATCGAAATGCACCTGCTGAGCTATGCGAAACACCGCAACAAGGTTATGACCAAACGCAGGCACTGATTCAACGCTGGCACGGCAAGGGTCGGCAGTTGTATAGCGTGACGCCGAGGTTTGCGCTCACCAGCAGCGACGAGCAGATGGAAATGACCGGTGCCGTTTGGCAAGAAAATCCGGGCACCTTTTTACAGACCCATATTTCAGAGAGTGAGCAGGAAGTAGCTTGGGCGAAGCAGCTGTTTCCGCAGCAGCAGAACTATCTGGATATCTATCAGCACTTTAATCAAATTGGCCCAAGGGCGATATTGGGTCATGGCATACATCTCAGCGAGACCGAGTTAGCCTGTTGCTTTGAAACGGGCACCGCAATTGCGCATTGCCCTACCTCGAATTTATTTCTCGGCAGCGGTTTGTTTGATTTAGCCAATGCAAAAAAGCGCGAGCGTTCGCTGCGGGTTGGTTTGGCCACCGATCTGGGTGCGGGCACCAGTTTCTCGATGCTGCAAACGCTGAACGAAACCTACAAAGTGGCACAGTTGAAAGGGTTTGCCCTTAACTCGGCACAAGCCTTCTATCTGGCAACGCAAGGCAGCGCCAAGGCGCTATACCTGGATGACCAAATCGGCAGTATCGCGATCGGCATGGAGGCCGATCTAGTAGTGCTTGATCTGCAAGCCACCCCTGCGATTGAATATCGAATGAGCTTCTGCCAGAACATCAATGAAGTCTTGTTTGTGTTGATGACGTTGGGCGACGATCGGGCCGTCCAGGCGACCTATGTGAATGGTGCCTTGGCACATCGCAAGTAAACCTTAAGTCTTGCAGTTGCCTCCCGGTAGTTCACCCATTACTCCCGAGTTACTGATATCCGAAATTCCCGCTTTACTGCGAGCGAATGCTGAGTTTTAATCAAACGTCAGAAAATTAACAGGCAGTTCTGTGGACAGCATTTTCTCAGATCGTATCAGTGACGTACCCAAATCATTCCTTCGAGAAATTCTCAAAGTGGCCCTGCAGCCTGAGATGATCTCTTTTGCTGGCGGTTTGCCGAATCGAGCGCTTTTTCCGCAAAGCGAACTGATCGAGGCGACCCAAAAAGTGTTTCAGCAGTCGGGCCGCGACATCTTCCAATACAGTAACAGCGAGGGTGAAGTAGGGCTGCGTGAGATGATCGCGGCACGATACCGCCGACGCGGTTTGCCGATAGACGCTCGCAACATATTAATTACCAGTGGGTCACAACAAGGACTAGATCTATTGGCTAAAACCTTGCTAAACGAAGGTGATGGCTTGATCATCGAAGCGCCTGGATATCTCGGAGCAATACAGGCATTTTCGATTTTTCGTCCACGCTTTCTGCCGGTTGAGGTCAACCACCAAGGAATGGACTTAAAACAGTTAGAATCTGCCGTTTCAGCACCTGCACCTGCGGCCGCACCAAAATTAATCTATACAGTGCCAAATTTCCAGAACCCTTCGGGGATTAGCTACAGCGAGGAAAATCGTCAAGCAATAGCTACTTTGCTGAAATCTCACAAAACCTTGTTGATTGAAGATGACCCCTACGGTGAACTGCGATTTAAGGGTGAGCCTCGGTCGTCTTTCTATCAGCTGATCCCCGAGCAAACCCTATTATTAGGCTCGTTTTCGAAGATCATAGTGCCGGGGTTTCGAATTGGATGGGTGGTGGCGCCAGATCATATTCTCGACAAGTTGATCGTCGCCAAGCAAGCAACCGATTTGCACACTTGCCAGTTCACCCAGAACATTATTCTGCAATATCTACGCGAGCATGATTTGGATGCACACATTGCCACGATTGTGGCGGCCTATGGGCGACAATGTGATGCGATGCTGTCCGCGATTGAGCGTTATTTCCCAGCCAACGTGAAAGTGACTGAGCCAGAGGGTGGGATGTTTCTGTGGGCGCAATTGCCTGCGGATATGTCAGCAATGAAACTGTTTGATGCGGCGATTAAACGCGGTGTAGTATTTGTTCCGGGCGACCCGTTTTATGTCGATCAACGAGAGGTGCATTCGTTGCGTTTAAGTTTCACCACTCAAGATGAAGCAACCATTCA
>CBDTWQ010000196.1:0-4422 GCA_965364115.1 uncultured Gammaproteobacteria bacterium
GCTTCGGCGGGTCATTATTGGTGTTGAGTGAGCAGCAACTAGGCAAAGCCCAATTATCAGATCTTGTTGCTTGCGGCTGATTGTGTAAGCATTAGAGGCAACCGAATAAACGACAAAAAATAAGAGGACGGCAGCATGTCAGATAACCCAACCTATCCTGCGCCAGCGACGTTTGCGGCACAGGCCAATGTGAACGCAGAACAATATAAAACAATGTATCAACAATCGATCGATGACCCCGAAGGGTTTTGGTCTGAGCAGGCGGAAAATTATATCTCGTGGTTCGAGCCCTGGAATTCGGTTTGCGATTGGAGTTTTTCCGCCGAAGACCTGCATATCAAATGGTTTGAAGGCGCGACGTTAAACGTTTCTTACAATTGTATTGATCGCCATCTTGAGACTCGGGCTGATCAAGTTGCGATCATCTGGGAAAGCGACGATCCCAACGAATCGCGCAAGATCACCTATGCAGAATTGCATCTGGCGGTTTGCAAATTTTCCAACGTGCTCAAAGCACAAGGGGTAGAAAAAGGCGATCGAGTTTCGATCTACATGCCGATGGTGCCGGAAGCAGCGATCGCGATGCTCGCTTGTACTCGAATTGGCGCGATGCATTCGGTGGTATTTGGCGGTTTCTCTCCCGACGCGCTGCGCGATCGAATTCTAGATTCAGACTGTCAGGTGGTGATTACCGCTGACCAATCGGTTCGGGGCGGGAAAAAAGTGCCACTCAAGGCGAACGTGGATAAAGCGGTCAGCCAATGCCCCAATGTAAAAAGCGTAATCGTAGTTCAGCGCGGCGGCGACCCTGTCGAATGGACCCAAGGCCGAGACGTTTGGTATCACCAAGCGATGGCCGAAGCATCGGAACATTGTGATCCTGAAATGATGGCTGCCGAGGACCCGATGTTCATTCTCTACACCTCAGGTTCAACTGGAACCCCCAAAGGGGTGTTGCACACGACCGCAGGCTATCTGTTGCAGGCGGCGATGACGCATAAGCTGGTTTTCGATTATAAAGATGGCGAAAACTATTGGTGCACCGCTGACGTTGGTTGGGTCACCGGGCACACCTATATCGTTTACGGACCTTTGGCCAACGGCGCCACCACCGTGATGTTTGAAGGCATTCCGACCTATCCCGATGTTTCTCGTTTTTGGCAAATATGCGACAAGCACGACATTTCCATTTTTTACACCGCACCCACCGCAATTCGTGCTTTGATGGCGGCCGGTGATGAACCGGTGAAGCGGACCTCGCGCAGCTCGCTGCGCTTGCTTGGCACCGTCGGCGAACCGATTAATCCAGAAGCCTGGCGCTGGTATCATGACGTGGTCGGTGATGGTCGCTGCCCAATCGTAGACACTTGGTGGCAGACTGAAACCGGCTCACACATGATTACACCTTTGCCCGGCGCAACGGCGACCAAGCCGGGTTCGGCGACCTTTCCTTTTTTCGGCGTGCAGCCGGTCATTCTGGACGATCAAGGAAACGAAATCGAGGGCAATCCGGCCAGCGGCAATCTCGCGATCAGCGCACCTTGGCCTTCGATGATGCGCAGTATTTATGGCGATCACAAACGTTTCTATGAAACTTACTTCGCGTTGTTCAAGGGCTATTACTTCACCGGTGACGGCGCCAAGCGTGATGAAGATGGTTACTATTGGATCACCGGTCGAGTTGACGACGTGCTGAATGTTTCAGGGCATCGCCTGGGCACTGCCGAAGTAGAATCGGCGTTGGTTAAGCATGAAAAGGTGGCTGAGGCGGCTGTGGTTGGATATCCGCATGACATTACCGGACAAGCGATTTATGCCTACGTGACCCTAATGGGGGGAATCGAAGGTGATGATGCACTTAAAGCGGAGCTGGTAGGGTTAGTTCGTTCCGAAATTGGGCCGATTGCGAAGGTTAACATCATTCAGTGGGCACCCGGTTTGCCAAAAACTCGCTCCGGTAAAATCATGCGTCGAATCCTGCGTAAAGTGGCGGCGAATGAGCTTGAAAATTTGGGTGATACTTCAACCTTAGCTGACCCTAGTGTGGTTGATCATCTGATCGAAAACCGTTTGAATCGCTAACTCACTTCATTTTGATGCGCCTTTAACTGTTTTAGCCCAGAGCCTTGTTTTGAATGAGGCTTTTGCTTTCCAGCACCATCTGAATTTATTCATATTATCATGACCAATCCATTGCCTCAGCTCAACCCTGATTTTCGGGTAAAGAGCCTGCCCGAAAGCTTCTATGAAAAAGTTAGGCCTCAGGCGCTGAGTAACCCTTATTTGGTTGCGTTCAGTCCAGTGATGGCCGACCTGTTGGGCATTGAACCCGAGCAATTCCAAGACGCAAGTTTAATCGAAATGCTCAGTGGCAGCCGAATTGCAGAGAATAGCGACCCTTTGGCAATGCTCTATGCGGGCCATCAATTTGGGGTGTATGTGCCACAGCTAGGTGATGGTCGAGCGATGACCTTGGGTGAGATTGAAGGCAAAGAGGGCTGCATTTGGGAGCTTCAGCTCAAAGGCAGCGGCTCAACTCCTTTTTCTAGAATGGGGGATGGCCGTGCGGTGTTGCGCTCGACTATCCGTGAGTTCCTCGCGAGTGAGGCATTGGCTGCTCTGGGCATTCCAACGACCCGCGCGCTTTGCATTACCGCGAGCCAAGACCCGGTCTACCGCGAGACGGTAGAGACTGCCGCGGTGCTAACTCGGCTCGCACCCAGTCATTTACGTTTCGGTAATTTTGAAGTTTTCTTTTATCGTCAGCAATATGATGAATTAAAAGTCTTAGCTGACTTTGTCATCGAACATTTTTATCCTGATTGCTGGTCTGCAGCGAACCCATATCTTGAGCTGTTTCGACAAGTCTGTGAGCGATCTGCTCAATTAATCGCTCAATGGCAACTGTTTGGTTTTACTCATGGCGTTCTTAATTCTGACAATATGTCGATTCTTGGGCTGACCATTGACTATGGGCCTTATGGTTTTGTTGAATCGTTTCGCTCGGCATTTGTTTGCAATCATACGGATGCACAGGGGCGCTATGCTTATGACCAGCAGCCGCGAGTCGGTCTATTCAATTTGACTTGTCTGGCCCAAGCGATGCTGCCACTGATCAATGCCGACGATGGCCAGGCAGCCGCCGAACAGGCGAAGTCTTTGCTGGTCGAATATCAATCCTGCTACGAAAATTTTTACTATCAAGGAATGACCGCCAAACTAGGCCTGGATCAGGTAGCCGAGGGCGACCAGAGACTGGCGGATGACTTGTTTAAAGCGATGGAAGGCGAGGTCGATTTCACCAACTTCTTTCGCCATCTTTGTGACTTTGAAAGAGATACTGAAAGCGTGTTTCCAGATGAAACGTTTGGCAATCGTATCGCCATTGATGCGTGGCTAGAGCGATATCGCAACAGACTTGAAATAGAAACAACGCCGCCCACCGCGCGGCAGGCAAAAATGCGGGCGGTCAATCCTTGCTATGTGTTGCGTAATTACCTAGTTCAACAAGCGATAGATCGGGCCGAAGCCGGGGATTTCTCAGAAGTCGGCAATCTACAAACCTTGTTGCAAACCCCGTTTGAGCAGCAAGAAGGTTTCCAGTCATATACTGTAGAAGCACCTAAACTGGCTCAGGAGACACCGCTGAGTTGCTCTTCCTGAAACTGAGTAAAGACTTGCATGTTCTCAATTTATTCTCTATTCTTTTAGAGAATAAAACGAGAATTAAATAAATCTATGTTGACCTCACAAGAACAGAATACCCTGCAGTTTATTCGGAACTACCTAGCCCAACATGGTTGTGCCCCCCGGTTCAAAGAAATTGGTATGGCGATTGGGGTCCAATCGCATGGCACCATTCATCGTTATGTCCAGTCGTTGCAAGATAAAGGTTATATCGACCGCACCAAGGGCAATTCACGAGGAATGAGCCTGGTTGATTTGCCGCTGGTGAGTCCGCCAACGCTCCCTTTACTCGGTCGAATTGCGGCAGGTTTGCCGATTGAAGCGATTGAAGATCACCAAGAGTTAAATTTGGCCGAAATGTTCATGGGGCCAGAACTATTTGCGCTTCGCGTGACTGGAGATTCGATGATCGAGGCCGGCATTCTTGATGAAGATTATGTCGTTATCAAGAAGCAACCGATCGCTAAAGATGGCGATATTGTGGTTGCGATGGTGGATAGAACTGAGGCAACCCTGAAACGTTTCAAACGCAAAGGCGAAAATCAAATTGCGTTGATTCCCGCGAATGCCGATATGGAACCGATGATATATAACGCTGATCGAGTCGCCATTCATGGTGTTCTAGTGGGGCAGTTGCGCAACTATCGGTAAGGCTTTTTAGACGCCCGTCTTATTTTTTTTCAGCAGCTCTTTTTGGTTGCTTCTTCTAGTGGCAGTCCATTGATGGTGACGTCA
>CBDTWQ010000197.1:0-4419 GCA_965364115.1 uncultured Gammaproteobacteria bacterium
CCCACCAACGATCTCGATATCGAAACTCTGGAGCTGCTCGAAGAACTGTTGGTTGAATATAGTGGAACCTTGCTGCTGGTCAGTCATGACCGGGAATTTATCGACAATACGGTGACTAGTTCGCTGGTGTTTGAAGCGCCCGGAGTGGTCCAAGAATATGTCGGCGGATACCAAGATTGGCTGCGTCAGCGCAGTAAAATGCCTCCTGCGGGAGGGACTCAAGCCAAGCCTAAAAATGCAACTAACGTGGTAAGGTCGCAGAAATCTCAGCGCGAGCTTCGCACCGTAACCGCGAAAATTGAAACCCTTGAAGGTTCGATCGAAAAGATAACTCAAAAAATTGCCGGAACGGATTACTATCAACAAGAAGCCGAGATTCTTCGTCGCGACCAGCAGCAACTAAAGAAATATGAAACTGAATTAGCCAAGGCCTATCGACGTTGGGAAGACCTTGAATCTTGAATCTTCGGAGCCGATAATCAGGCAGATGCGTTTAGGTCTTACTTGAATTAAGTTTTCATTTTATTTTTCAAAGCCCAGTCTGCGGACCACGCAAGCAGCTTATTTGGCGACATCGGACGACTGAAAAAATAGCCCTGACCCGAGCCACATTCCATCGCCTTCAACTTCTCCAGAGTCTCTAAATTCTCTATACCTTCAGCAACCACATTCACTCCAAAGCCCTTGCCGAGCTCGAGCATTGATTTGACGATTGATTCATTGCGGTCACCTTGGACTAAGTCATCTATAAACATTCGATCAATTTTTAGCTCATGAATGACAAAGTCGCGTAGATAACGGAAAGAGGTATAACCCGAGCCAAAATCGTCAATCGAAATTTTCACTCCCTCTTTAGCGAGATCGCGCAAAATTCCCGCTGCCAATTGCTGACTAGCCAAGGCGCCTGTCTCCGTCACCTCTAGGGTCAACAATGAAGGCGGCAATGACGACCTTTCCAGCATCTCCATAATCTTGTCGGGCAACTCTGGGTTATCGAGAATTTTGGCAGACAAATTGACCGCGACCGGCATTTCAAAACCGCTTGCCAGCCAACTAGCACACTGCTTAATCACTAGATTGGTAATATGAAAAGTAATCGGAGTGATTTTCTGGGTTCTTTCAACCGCCGGAATAAATTCAACGGGCGGCAGCAGCCCGAGTGCCGGATGCCGCCACCTGACCAATGCCTCGACACCAATGATTTCATTCGTCAACAAGTTAACCTGGGGTTGATATTCCATCTCCAAGGTATCGTTGTCGATGATCGCGCTTATTTCGGTTGCGATTGAAACCGCTCGGTCGTCACCCGGTATCAAGCTATTGGAATAAACTATTACCCCACGACTACTATTCTTGGCTTCGTACATTGCGGCATCGGCTTTCTTCAAAAGTTCGCGGCCGCTGGTTCCGTTTTTCGGAAAGTTGCTGATACCAACCGACAAGCCCACGCCAACCTGAAGGTCATCAATGTGAATTGGCTTATGCACCACATCGATTAGTTTGTCGGCAACCGCAACTGCGTCTTCGTAATCGAGCACTTCGATCAACGCAACAAATTCATCACCGCCAAAACGGGCGATAGTGTCGGTCGAACGCAAGGTCTGGGTGAGTCGTCTGCCGACTTCCTTGATCACCTCATCGCCTGCTTCGTGACCCAGTGTGTCATTAATTTGTTTGAAACGATCGAGATCTACCGAGCAAATGCTGAATTTAGTGCTATTCCGATTGCCATGCAAAAGAGCTTGTTCCAACCGGTCAAAAAACAGCTTCCGATTCGGCAACCCGGTGAGATGATCATGTAGTCCAAAATACTCGAGTTCGGCCCGCTGTTTCTCAACATTACGTTCCAGGTCGACTGCGTGAACCGCATGTTCGACCGCACCGAAGAGAATGTCCGCATGCAGGTTAGATTTGACGATATAGTCGTGCACACCCGCTTTAAAAGCTTTGGCGGCGAGATACTCATTACCCATGCCGGTTATCAGAACGATAGCCTGTCGGCCATCCTCAGAAAAGTTCCGAAGCAGTGGCAGCAATTCCAACGCGTCTGACTCTCCCAAATTGAAGTCGAGTAAAATACAGGCGTAATTTTCACGCTGGCAGGCTTCCATGGCTTCGCCGCGAGACTTTGCTTCGTGAATGATGTATCTATGATTGCGTGAATTGAACAAACGACGGATGGTCTTTCGGTCCACTATGTCATCATCGACCAGCAACAATTTTAGCGCCGATGCCTCCGTGGCACTCGGGCTACCATCTTCGCTCACAGCATATAAATGGCGGGCTGCCTGGGTTTCACTTTCTGCTGCGGGAGTATCCATTTTTTTCGGCGATCGCGTTAGCAACGGGTCGGGAATGCTGGTCGGTTCTTTTTTAAGGCCCAAGGTCATCGACTCCGATTGTTCTGGGCAAATTGGATAACTAGCATATAAGCCCTCCTGTCCAAGGTTAACGTCTTCAGACAAAGAAACTTGAGTAATATTTACTATTTATAGCATAAATAAGCGATCGATATTTTCACCCAATCCCGCTTCAACTCTCAAGGCAGCTCGACAATCTTCCAAAAACATTCAAGCATGGTGACCGCCTCAACAAAAGATTTGTCGAAATCCATCTTAGTGATAAAACCAGCAATATGGTTCTCGTAAGCGGCGGCTCGATCTTGCTCATTTTGAGAGGTAGTCATAACAAAAACCACAGATTGGTGCAGTTGAGGATCAGCGCGCAAGGCTTCAAGAAACTCAAGCCCGTTCATCCGAGGCATGTTCAAATCGAGGATAATGAAATACGGCGACTCAAGCGCGGGTTTACCATCAACACCACGCAAGATATCCAGTGCCTTGAAGCCATCTTCGGCGACCACCAGCGGATTAGCAATTTTGCATTGCGCCAACGCACGTTTAATTGCCATGACATCGATTCGGTCGTCTTCGACCAACAAAATGGTAACTTCTTTACTCACTCTCTATTCCTTTTGAGCTTCGGTCCAACAGCACCAAAACACTTTCAATCATCGTATTCTGATGGTATTGCGGCAACTGTCAACAACAAAACTCAGCCGTCATGCAGGCCCCATTTAAATTCACCTGATAGAATTACAGAATTATATTGAATGCACTGCAAATGGGTACTTTGAAAAAGCAATTCTTGGTGTCACGAAAAGTATTACTCTGTCTTTTCAAGGGGTACAACAGGAACCGAAAAAATGAAGCGCGCGCCGTCTTCGTACTGAGGATCAATCCAGATGTCGCCACCGATGTATTCGGCAGCGCGCCGGCATATTGACAAGCCCATTCCGCTACCTTCGACCTCATCACGCGAACGCAAAGTGGCAAACAAGTCAAATATCCGTTCATGATTTTCCGATTCAATACCTGCGCCGTCGTCACTAACCGAAAACTCAATCATATCCTGACGAATATTCACGCTTATATCGATTATTCCTTTCTCACCAGTGTGATGCTTCGCCGCATTGGCAATTAAGTTGCGGATCAGCAGGTCAATTGCGGCACGGTTTGAGATCACCACGGGCAAGTCTTCAGCTATATTGACTTCAAGATGCGAGGGTAAGACAAGCAAGTCGACGATGTCGCTGGCCATCCGATGACTATCAATTTCCTCGAGATGACCTTCGAGACGACCCGCTTTGGAATACTCAAGCAAATCGGTCAGCAGGCGATCGAGACGCGAAACTCGATTTTGCAACAAATTCATATTCTCTAAATTGTCGCCTTGCATCGCCTCTCCCATATCTTCGACCACCCATTCAGCCAAATTTCCAATCGCCCGCAACGGCGCCTTAAGATCGTGCGAGGCAATATAGGCGAATTGCTCGAGATCCTGGTTAGCGCGATGGAGGCTGTGATTAGCGCGTTCTAATTCTCGATTGGCCAAATCATGCTGACGCTGCAAACCTTGCTCGAGAGACAAGTCGCGCAATATTCCGATAAAAACGATGGAGTCTCCGATCTTCTGTTCG
Organism: uncultured Gammaproteobacteria bacterium; assembly: GCA_965364115.1. Taxonomy (GTDB): domain Bacteria; phylum Pseudomonadota; class Gammaproteobacteria. The sequence goes on from CBDTWQ010000197.1 coordinate 3,980, forward strand.
GAAACACTGACCTTCAACGGGAACTGGTGACCATTTTTGTGCTGACCAATAACTTCGCGACTGGTGCCGATGACATGCGGTATTCGTGTTTCACGGTAATGCTGAAGGTAACCATCATGGGCCTCGCTGATATGGGTGGGCATCAGAATATTGAGGTTCTTTCCAATCACATCACCGGCTCCATAGCCAAATATTTTCTCCGCCGCGGGATTGAAATCTTGCATGATGCCTTGATCATCAATGGTGACAACCGCATCCATCATCAGGTTACTGATGGCACGTTGGCGACCCTCGCTAGATTTCAGAAGCTCGTTATTGCCGGCTATCTTTATATTACCCAATCGAACCTTCTCTTCGATACGGACTTTCTCGCTATTGATCGATAAATTGAACTTGAACATTGCAGCAACAAACAACAGCCCCAAGAATAAAGCATACCA
>CBDTWQ010000198.1:0-4388 GCA_965364115.1 uncultured Gammaproteobacteria bacterium
CTGTTGAATTGGTTGTCTTCATGAGTTTGAAGGTTTCATCCATAATCGCCGGTTGATAGAGTTAACGCGAGTAGCAGTTAAGGATAGTAGAACTGAGGCAGATTGCCATTTTCACAGATGGCTATTTATGCGGATAGACCAAATTTGATGGTTCTAAAGTGTAAGCCCGGCGAGGTCAGTGTGTACGGCTTGAATATATTGTTCGCTGCCCGGTGATGTGACCAGCACAGCAACCCCGGTGTTTTCGATGTTCCAGTCTGCCGCCAGCGGAATTTCAATTTGGTTCTCGGAATTAAGGGTAAAGGCGCGGCTGATGAATCGCACCACGTTTTGGTGCTGCAGGGTTTCACCGGCGTTCTCGCCCTTTCTCACTTCAGTGGTGAGGTTGTTTTCATAAACTAAGTATCGAACATGCGAATTTTCAGCAGCGTCTGGTAACTCGCTTGCCTTTAATTTGCAACGCAGTTTCTCTCCTTGGCGTGAGACGCTTAGTTGAAGCGCAAGGGGCGATGCGGTCTGGTTGATTTGTTTGATTCGGTTCAAAACGTTTTGGCTGCCGCGAGTTTCGCGACCATTGACGAAGAATTCAGGGGTGTAAATGTTAGATTGTCGGTTGTTCGCCCCCAGCAATCGCTGTCTGCTGGTGAACTTTGACTGCGAAAAGCGATCCTGCCAGCCCAGATAGTTCCAGTAGTCGACGTGGAAAGCCAGCGGCAAAAGCTTGACGTCATCGTCGGTTACTTTGCGTAATTGGCTAAACCAGTGGTCAGCGGGTGGGCAACTGCTGCATCCTTCTGATGTAAACAGCTCAACAATCGCGGTTTGTTGTTCACCGCTGTTGACCACTAACTCGTCGCTGGCGTAAACCGAACTTGCGAAGCAGCAAGCTAAGCATAAAGTTTTGATCATAGGGATATGCCTCAATCGTTCCACATTGTCTCAGACAGAGTAGACCCGATTGATCGAATGGAGTTCAGCTGGTGCCGTATTGGTCGCGATAATTTTTAATCGCGTCTAATTGGGCTCGGTTCCCCTCGATTTCAAGATATTCGATAATTTGCTCGAGCGCGATGATCGATATCACTTGAATCTTGACTTGTTCGAGTTCTTTGATCGCCGACATCTCGCCCTGGCCTCGTTCTTGCCGATCGAGTGCAATGATCACGGCGCTGACCCGGGCGCCCAAAGATTCGATAATTTGCATCGTCTCTCTGATCGCAGTGCCGGCGGTAATCACATCGTCAATCACCAGAACATCACCCGTCACTTCGGCACCGACGATTGAACCGCCTTCCCCATGATCTTTGGCTTCTTTTCGATTAAACGCGTAGGCGACGTCACGTTGGTGTTGCTGATAAAGCGCACTAGCGGTGATCGCGGCCAGCGGAATTCCCTTGTAAGCGGGGCCGAAGAGTAAATCAAATTTGATTCGGGCCTGTTCGATCGCATCCGCATAAAAGCTTGCCAACGCCGCTAAGTCTGAACCTCGATTGAAAACCCCGGCGTTGAAAAAGTAGGGACTGATGCGGCCTGACTTCAAGGTAAATTGGTCGAATTTTAGCGCGCCGCGACTCAGACAATACTCAACGAAACGGGTTTGATAACTATGCATGGAGGTTTGGATACTCGTTGGTAATGTTAATTAGTATCATATCGTTTGTTTATTTTTTTGGTAGTATTCAATCCTATGCGAGTAGTCTCAATTAACACCAACGGTATTCGTGCGGCGGCTCGCAAAGGGTTCTTCGACTGGATGCGCCGACAATCGGCAGACTTCGTCTGCGTTCAAGAAACCAAGGCGCAGGTTGATCAACTGAGCGACGAGGTGTTTCACCCCCGCAACTATCACTGCAGTTACTTCGACGCCTTGAAGAAGGGCTACTCGGGAACCGCGATTTACAGCAAGCATAAGCCATTGCAGGTGCTGCGAGGTTTTGGTGAGTCTGAGTTTGATAATGAAGGTCGATATCTGGAATATCGCTACAAAAACCTCTCGGTGATTTCACTGTACGCCCCATCCGGGTCGTCTGGCGATCATCGGCAGGAATCTAAATGGCGCTTTATGGATAGCTTCCTGCTGCATCTGCAGGCTTTGCGACGCAAACGTCGCGAGTTCATTATCTGTGGAGACTGGAACATTGCGCATCAAAACATTGATTTGAAAAATTGGCGGCCGAATCAAAAAAATTCAGGTTTTTTGCCTGAAGAGCGTGCCTGGTTAACCGATTTATTCGATCGGGTTGGTTTTGTCGATGCTTTTAGAGAGGTTGATCAGCGCCCCGAGCAATACACCTGGTGGTCAAACCGAGGCCAGTCGTGGGACAAGAATGTCGGTTGGCGGATCGATTATCAGATCGTAACACCGGGTTTAAGGGATAAGATTCAACGTGCTCGAGTCTATCGCGACCAACGCTTTTCTGATCATGCACCTTTAATCATGGACTACGATCTGAAGCTCGATATATGAACCAACAGGGGGCGGTAAGCTGGCTAGATTCGCTCAAACTGTTTCGACATCGACGCGTCGTCACGATGTTTTTTCTGGGTTTCTCGGCAGGTATCCCCCTTTTATTGATTTTCTCTTCGTTGAGCCTGTGGCTGCGCGAGGCGGGTCTCGATAGATCGACGGTTACCTTCTTTAGTTGGGCAGCGCTCGGCTATTCATTCAAGTTCGTTTGGGCGCCATTGATTGATCGATTGCCGGTGCCTTGGCTAACGGGTTGGCTAGGTCGACGCCGGGCCTGGATGTTAGTGGCGCAAATATTGATTGCCCTAGCCATTCTTTTGATGGCGTCAATTGATCCGCAGGCAGGCGACGCCAGCCTCAAGCTGATGGCGTTGGCGGCTGTGATGCTCGGCTTCTCTGCAGCGACGCAAGATATTGTGATCGATGCTTATCGGATCGAGTCGGCCAAAGTCGAACTACAAGCAATGATGTCGGCCACTTATATTGTTGGTTATCGACTGGCCATGATGCTGACTGGCGCTGGATCGCTCTATCTGGCTCAAGGTCTTGGCAGCACCAAGGAAAACTATGTCTACGAGGCTTGGCAAGGCACCTATTCTTTTATGGCATTGGCGATGCTGGTGGGTGTGATCACCACGCTGGTGATCTCAGAACCGCTGGTTGATCGAAAGAAAGAGGCCCATGAGTCGACTCAAAACCACCTTCGGTTGTTGCTGCTTTTTGTGATAGCCATCGTCGGATTCATTGGTTTTTATTCATTATCCAGCGACTTGGTAATGCAGGGAAAACAATGGCTAACTAGTTTTCTGGGTAACAAAGTCATCGCATCAACCTTGCTAGAAAGCATCCGTTTGGTTGGCGCTACTGCGAGTGCCGGACTGTTAGCCGTTTTGATGGTGATGCTAAAACTAACTTCATATCAGGTGATCGAAGCCACCTATCTGTTGCCGGTGCGTGAATTTTTCGAGCGACAAGGTTGGTCGCTTGCTTGGTTGCTGCTGGCATTGATTGGGCTCTACCGCATTTCAGATATCGTGTTGGGCGTTATCTCCAATGTTTTCTATCAAGATTTGGGCTTTAGCAAGGCAGAGATTGGCAGCGCTGTCTCAGTTTTCGGCGTTTTGATGACCATTGTTGGCGGGTTATTAGGTGGTTTGCTGGCGGTACGAGTCGGCGTTTTGAGAATTCTGCTGCTTGGCGCCGTATTGGCAGCCGTGACCAATTTGTTGTTCATGCTGCTGGCAACCATTGGCAAGGATATGGTTTGGTTCTACCTTGTGATTGCGATCGATAATTTAGCCGCTGGTCTGGCCAGCGCGGCCTTTGTCGCGTTTTTATCGAGTTTGACCAATATCTCCTTCACCGCGATGCAATACGCAATTTTTAGTTCCCTGATGACCTTGATACCCAAGTCACTGGGTGGTTACTCGGGCTCAATCGTCGACACCATGGGTTACCCCGGATTTTTTCTGTTCACCGCAATTCTAGGAATACCCGTGATCGTGTTAATTTTACTGACCAGCCGGCGATTCGAAATTCAAGTGCCGAAGCCCGGCACCTAACGACGGATCACTTCCTTCGCGTGTCCTGCAGACATTCGAAGCGGCTAGTCGTGAATAGTGAAATGACTTTCGCTTAATTGAGTTTGACTGTTGAGCCATAACTCAACCCGATATCGACCCGCTGGCCACTTCCCCGGTTCGGACCAGCCCCAGCCATTCCAAAGTTTTGCGGTGTCCCAATCCTCTGCGATTTTATAATCGATCACCGGGCTGGCATAGAGTTCGCCGTTCGGTTGATAGTATCGAAGTTCGAACTTCAGATTTTTCGTGTTGTCGTTTTTCCCCCTGCTCTTCAGGTTGAACATAGTGAACACATGGCGAGTGAGGCTTTGGTGAAAATTGTTACGAATGCGACCGTC
>CBDTWQ010000199.1:0-4373 GCA_965364115.1 uncultured Gammaproteobacteria bacterium
CCGACTTTTAATTTTGCCTTGCCGCCACTCCAATAAGCACTTAAAGCAACCAAGGTGTGGCCTTTGCGCTCAACCAAACCGATTAGCCGGTCAATTTCGCCGCGGTGGGCCAATAGCTTACGAGTTCGAGTCGGATTGGGCTTGCTATGAGCAGAAGTGCTGCTGAGTGGGCTGATGTGCGCGCCAATTAGCCACATCTCGCCATTTTTAACCATCACATAGCTCTCTTTTAACTGTAAATTGTGATCGCGCAAACTTTTTACTTCCCAACCCTCGAGCGATAAACCGACTTCGATGTCGTCCTCGATAAAATAGTGATGGCGAGCAATCCGGTTGAGCGCAATCGTATTGCTGGGTGTTTTTGTTTTTGGTTTGGCCATTGTGTACCGATAATAGTGCATTAAAACAACTATTTTGGTTTGAATGTCAGGTTAAAACAAGCACCGCTTGAATCTCTACCAAGGTTGGCCTTAAACTCTCGAACTCTATGGTGACCTGTCTCGGTCCCCGCGTGACGACTATCTGCAAACTCCGCCAGGCCCGGAAGGGAGCAACGGTAGCAGGGACGTCGGGTACGAGGGTGTGCTGATTCAGGTCGCCGCCATTCATTTTCTGGAAACTCCAGCCTTCATCACACCCGCATGAGTTATCAAGTATTAGCGAGAAAATGGCGTCCCGCGACCTTCGAGCAGTTGGTCGGTCAGGAACACGTCGCGCAGGCATTGGTCAACGCGCTGGATGGTGATCGATTGCACCATGCTTATTTGTTCAGCGGCACTCGCGGTGTCGGCAAGACAACCATCGCCCGTATTTTTGCGAAGGCGCTGAATTGTGAGAAGGGCATTAGCTCTAAGCCTTGCGGCAAGTGTCATTCCTGCGAAGAGATCGATCAGGGGCGCAGCCTCGATTTAATCGAGATAGATGCGGCTTCGCGAACCGGCGTTGATGACATGCGCGAACTGCTAGATAACGTCCAATACGCGCCAACTCGTGGCCGATTCAAGGTTTACTTGATTGACGAAATTCACATGCTGTCTAAGAATAGTTTTAACGCTTTGCTGAAGACGCTTGAAGAGCCACCAGCGCACATTAAATTTCTGTTGGCGACCACCGATCCACAGAAAATTCCGGTCACGGTGTTGTCACGTTGTCTTCAATTCAGTTTGAAGCACATGTCACGCGGGCAAATTCTGCACCATTTAGAATTTCTAGCTAAAGAAGAAAAAATTGAAGCGGAATCTGCGGCCCTGATGCTATTGGCCAGTGCGGCCAATGGCAGCATGCGTGATGCCTTGAGTTTGCTGGATCAAGCAATCGCTTATGGCGCCGGCTCTTTAGTGCAATCATCGATTGAAGCTATGCTTGGCACGGTTTCTCGCGATTATCTGAGCGGACTCTGTTTAGCCTTACTGAATCAAGATGCGGCCGCACTGATTGGGGCGACCCGTCGGGTGATTGAGCAGAACCCAGATTATCAGCGAATATGTTCTGAGTTGATCGGAATTTTGCAATCTCTCGCGCTAGCTAAAGTGGATAGTCAATTGACAAGTGATGGCGAATTCAGTTTGGAATTGATTGAGTCGCTGAGCGCTTGGTCAGCTGAGGAAGTTCAGCTTTATTATCAAATCTTGTTACACGGCCGTCAGGATTTGTTGATTGCCCCCGATGAGGCTTCTGGTTTTGAGATGCTAATGCTTCGACTATTGGCGTTTAGCCCAGCTGCAGATGAACTCGAGACGGCTGCAAGGGTAAAAAAAAAGCCTGAACTAAGTAAGCCTGCGTTAACCGCGCCTGAATTATCTACTCTTAAATTAGTAAAGCCTGAACTAGCAAAGCCGGAATTAGCACGGCCTGAATTTATAGCACCTGAGTTAATAACACCGGCTGATGCGACTTTAGGCGAGGCTAGTGGGCAGCAGGGCCCGGTAGATTCCGCCATTGCGATGGATTCGACTCCAAGCATCGCGATAGCCACCCCTCCAATCGAGGTGCCCAGAGAAATTTCTAATCCTGAGATAGACGAATTAAATTGGTCGGCGCTAGCTTATCAGTTAGGGCTTAAAGGCCTCGCTCAGGAAATCGTCGTGAATAGTGTGGTCCATTCATATCAGAACGGACTTTTGAAGCTGATTCAACTGACTGACTTTCATGAGTTTGTGACCGAGCAGAATCAACAAGAAATTCTCGAAGCGTTGCGCGGTAAGCTTGGTGTATCATTGAAACTGGATCTGCAGGCAGCCGAAAGCTTGCCGGCTAAAACGCCCCAGCAGATCAAGTCCGAACAGCAGTTAGCCGACCGTGAGTCAGCAATCTTGGCGATCAAACAACAGCCGGTGGTGAAGAAGCTTCAGCAAGCGTTGGCAGTCGAGCTCGATCTGGATAGCGTGGTAAAAAATAGTTCTAACTGAAATCGGTGTGTTTTAAGTCAAGGGTATTCAAATGAATGCTCGAATTGACGTCGAGCGTTAATAGGAAGCAAACGAAAAGTGATTGATATCAATAGTGAAATTAAGGTGATGCGATGAAAGGTGCGCTTGGCGACATGATGAAGAAAGCGCAGGAGATGCAGGACGGCATGCAAAAGAGGCAAGCTGAATTGGCCAGCCTTGAGGTGGTGGGTGAAGCAGGCGGCGGTATGGTTTCAGTGACCATGCGAGGCACTCACGAAGTCTCTAAAGTAAACATCGATCCCAGTCTAGTGGGGGAAGACAAAGATATGTTGGAAGATCTTATTGCGGCGGCATTTAACAATGCGGTGCATAAGGTTGCGAAGACCAATCAAGCGGCGATGCAGGAAATGACTGCCGGCTTGAATCTACCCCCTGGCTTTAAATTGCCGTTTTAGACCATGTCATCAAACTCTCTTGATGAGCTAATCGCCGCCTTCAAAGGTCTGCCTAGTGTCGGCCAAAAGTCGGCCCAGCGTATGGCTTTGCATTTGTTGGAACACGATCAACCGGGCGCCAGGCGGATTGCCGATGCGCTTGTTCAAGCGCTCGAGAAAGTTCGCCACTGTGCCCGCTGCCGTAATTTCTCTGATGCTGAGATGTGTGACATTTGCGCCGATACCGGGCGTGAAATGGGTACCCTTTGCGTGGTCGAAACACCAGCCGATGTGTTTGCGGTGGAGTCATCCGCGGCCTACCAAGGCGGATACTTTGTGTTGCTCGGCAGGCTCTCTCCGTTGGATGGTTACGGCCCCGCTCAGATTGGTATCGAAGACCTTGAGCAATTGCTGGAGGCAGGCGGCGTGTCGGAAATTATCCTCGCGACCAGTGCCACCGTTGAAGGTGATATTACCGCCCAGTTCATTGCCGATATTGCGGCCCGCAAGAGTATTTCCTGCAGTCGACTGGCGCGTGGCATTCCGTTGGGCGGTGAGCTTGAGTTTGTCGATAGCGGCACCTTATCGCGAGCGCTCTCGGGTCGACAAAAATTTTAGCTGGCTTCAATTTAAATCGATCGACAGGTTTTTAAATTTAATTCTCGCCGCCTAATTAACGCTGGGTAATGGCCAAACATAGACCTTAAGGAAGCGTGATGTCAGATACGATATTCTCCAAGATAATCAACAAAGAACTCCCTGCCGACATTGTTCATGAAGACGATGAGATGATTGCATTTCGGGATATCAACCCGCAGGCCCCGGTGCATGTGCTGATCATTCCGAAACTCGCCATCGCAACGGTCAATGATCTTGCTGAGGAACAAGCGACCTTAATCGGTAAAATGGTGCTGGCAGCACGAGACATTGCGAAGGCCGAAGGGATTGCCGATGATGGCTATCGGCTTGTTTTTAACTGCAATCAACACGGCGGCCAAGTTGTTTTTCATCTTCATCTGCATCTGCTTGGCGGTCGGCAATTGAGCGGTCTCGCGGGTTACTAGCCCGACTGATCTAATAATTTTAAATAGTTTTGATAGCGCACTTCGGTCATAGCGCCGCTTTTGACCGCGCCGATGACGGCGCATTTGGGCTCGTTTAGATGCAGGCAATTATGAAATTTGCACTGCTCACCGTAGCTGCGAACTTCACGAAATCCATGGCTCACCGGAGTGTCTGAATCGATGAAAGGTTTGAAACCGCGCACCCCTGGTGTGTCGATGATGTCCCCTTCGGGCGCGGGTAGGTGATACAGACGGCTAGCGCGCGTGGTGTGCCGACCTTCATCTGAAGTTACTGACAAGGCGGCAATCTTGATTTCCTCTTCAGGCAATAACCAACTTGTTAATGATGATTTGCCCACTCCGGAGACGCCGCCAAGAATTGACACTTCGGCTGTTAGGCAATCTCTAAGATCACTCATACCCTGGCCATTTTGGACACTGGTTGCAATAATTGAGTAACCCAAAGGGGCGTAAATGCTTTCTAG
>CBDTWQ010000200.1:0-4347 GCA_965364115.1 uncultured Gammaproteobacteria bacterium
TTTCATAGCTGGGATAGCTATTGCCTGCTTGGATCGTTCTGATCACGTCGCCACTTGCGTTATAGAGGGTGGCCTGCAGATATAAGTTGGTTGACTGATTGTCCGGGATAATTCGAAAGTCAACGGTGTCAGCCTGGGGTAGCGTGAAGCTGAAATAGTCCAGATCTGAGTTTTTCTCGATGATGCCCTCGGACACCACATCGTAGGCGCTACTAAGAGCGACTTTGGTTGCGTTGCTCGTTGTCGACCCATGATCATCGGGTCGATAGCCAAAACCGTTCTGGGTGGTAATAATCGAGAAATCATCCTGTCCACCATTGTTCGCACCAGGGTAGTCTCCTTTGGACCATTGGTTGTATTCATAGCCAGACCAGCCCATGATTGGCGCCCACTCTAGATTATTGGCAGTAAAGCCCGGATAGTATTCTACTCCGCCATTGGCTCCATGATGCGACAGGCCAAGCGCATGCCCCGCCTCATGACTGATCGTGTCTCCAATCCATTGCCATTCGTCATTGCCAGGATAGATAAAGGCTTCTAAATCATCGCTTGAATCAAAAGAACCAATATATGCCCAGGAGTAATCCCAAACGCTATCTGATACGACGGTACGAATTCCCCAGTTCGTATCTCCCCCGTTAGACTTTCGCAGTGCTTCAAGCCCTGGAAATTCGGTGGTTACATTAACGTCAAAAGGTAGGAAGTCTTCGGCTACCAAGCGCCATGTCTGATAAATAATTTGACGCTCGGCATTGGAAAAATTGCCGGGTGAGTTGTCCAGACTGAACGCACTGTAATTACCCTCGAAACCTTCGTGCCCGTCAAAGTCCAAATAAATGACCTTGCTGTTTCCCGGGCTTGAATTCAGCTTAAAAACATCCATTGATGCATTGAACGAGCCGGTACCGTAGGGCTCTCTGCCAGCAACCTTCCTTGCAAACATCGCTTTTTCCATTTTGTTAGCTGCCGGCGGAACGCCAATATCGGTGCGCACGGGTAACATTCGATCGTCGATGATCCGTTTGCCGTGCCGAGAGATTAAAGATTGGTCGGAATCCTGTGCGGTTGTAATGGCGGCCTCGACTGTAAACGCGATCGAATTTCCAATGTGGCAATAGCTGTCTTCGGCCAGAAGTTGTGCCTCATACGAGCCGGGTGGCAAACTGCCAAAGCCCAAACGACCCTGCTGATTGCGGGTAGACTTCCAGGTTATATAGTCATGCGTCGGGCTACAGGAAGGGTTCACCGAACCCGCGGTGAAAATTGCAATCCAGTCTTTAGTGCTAGCGGATTCGTCGGGATAGGTTATCTGTGCGCGTTCGTTGTTCAGGAATGTCGCTTTTGGAAGACTCAGAGTTCCATTGTCGAGCGGGTTCGGCTCCGGGTTGGTCGACACGAGCTGGGCCGCGTGCAGGTCCGCCAAACTGACGCTTAGCTCTGCGCCCGTCCTGGCGACTGGCTTGATTTGGGCTGATCCATTCGTTTCGGCTTGGTTTGATAACGGGTTAGCTCGGGTTCCCTCGGGGTTGCCTTGAGATTTAACCTTAGCGATAACGCTGGACGTTTCTTGTGATTGATCAGGGGCGTTGGCGTAAACCAAAAAACTGGTAGCGATCAATCCCATTAACACGGCGCGAAACGCAAAAGCTCGTTTTTGTTTGTTTTGATTCATTTTAATCACTCAGATTCAAGTTGCCGCTATCATCCGAAAATGCGGATAATCGTTATCTTTCATAAGAAGCCGTTCAGCGTGCCGCTTGGTGCAAGACGTCGCCCACCTTCATGCCTATCAATCCACAAATGCGCACGCGAATATGCCAAAGGCGCTGCCTTTTCCTTGTTTTTCCGGCCGGTTCGTTTAATTGGGACGATCTTCCAAATGGGACAATCTCCCGCGCAAGGTTTCTGGCGTTAGCTGAGTAAGGCAGATTTTGCCAATAAGGCAAATCGTAAGTCATTGATTTTGAAGATTTTATGGATGAAAGGTCGATCTGGCTGACAGACGGCTGTTGATGCACAGAGCGCCTGGGTATTCGCGATGTTTACAAGTCTCGATTATCTCCTATTCTTTCAGGAGTGAATTGAATTGACTTATGGGGCTCGCGACAATGACAAATTTTTATTTCAGAGTGTGTAGCTGTCTTGACTATCGGTTGTTTTGGGCGGCATGGCTGGGTCTCATCGTGAGTATGCCAGTGCAATCGCGAAGTATTCAGCTGGAGCAGTCCGGATTCCGTCTGCACGAAAGTATCGCCATCTTTTTCTCCGGTGCAGAAAGCAGCGACGACTGGATTGGCATTTATCGATCAGGCCAGGTTGAGCGGGGCTGTGGAGAGAACAAAAATTATTTAGCTCGCGAACCAACCTATGTGACCGGAGATGGATTGGTGGAGTTTTTCGGTCTAGACAAGGTAGGTGAATATCAAGTGCAAATGTTCAGGGGTGGCAGCTACTGCCCGGTCGATAGTGCACCGCTGACCATATGGGTCCATGATGACTGATCGAATCCCGGGAGCGGGCAATCTCGAATCACGCTTGAATTCCGATTCCAGATCTGGCGATGAATTGCCGAACCCTAAGCCCAACTAGTTAGGACGGTCTGCATGCAGGGTCTCATCCACAGTGTCGTCAAGGAACCACTCACTCATTTTTTGATCTTGGGTGGTCTTTTTTTTATACTCTATCAGAGCTTCGATGCGGGTGAGGCTGCGCCCGTCGAGCACCCGATACAGTTGACCCAAGCTGATATTTCAAAAGCTCTCCAAAAACGCGCCGTTCCCGCCGATGACTCAGCTCCAGAGCCTGCTTCAGTTGAATCTCTGGTGCGCGATACGATTAACCGTGAATTGCTGTTTAACGAAGCCATGGCATTGAATATGCACCAATCGGGATGGGTTAAAGATCGGTTGGTCGATCAAATGACCCGGTATCTTGAAGGTCAATATCTCGCCGGTGAGCGACCTCCCACCGAGGTCTTGCAGGCGTATCATGCCGCGCACCCAGACCGTTATCAAACGGCCGATCGACTGAGTTTTATTCAAATTCAATTCAACCCCGATTTTTTGCATGAGGTCGAACGATTGCTCAAAGCGGTCGAAAAGCAAACCGACTTTCGCCAACAGATGACGCCTTTCAAGCTGCCTTCGCTGATCTCTGCCGAATTTCGTGGTGCCCATCAGTCCGGTGTGCAAGATTTGTTTGGCGATTTATTTGTACGTAAGCTCAAAAGCGCTGCTCTGCATCAATGGTTTGGGCCAGTGCACAGCAGTCGAGGTATGCATTTGGTATATATCGAATCTGTGGAGATAAGCCACCCAGAAACGTTTGAAACCATTCAGGAACGTGTTTACCAAGATTGGATCACGGCGCAACGAACCGACTGGGTTGAGGGTGAAATCAATTCGCTGTGGCACAAGCACGGGGTGCGGCTTGAGGATTATCTACCCGAATGAAAGTTACCTCGAACTTTGCATATAGAGGCAAGCTGCTGGCGATGATTTTTATCATTGCGCTGAGTTGCGTCAATCAGGGAGCGCATGCTCATCCACTAGATCTCGCGGTTTTGACATTGCAGGAAAACGCCGTTGACCCGCGCAGATTCAAGATGCAATTCCAGCTCAATACCAATGCCATCATCCCCATTTCAGAACTGGTTCGGATCCCTAGATCCTGCCACCCACATGACACCCGAATCGATATCAAAAATTCCAATGAGTTTCGCTATCACCAGATGGTTCACTGCCCGCAACCTGGACTCGCTAACAAGCGATTCTCGTTCCGAAAATTACCTGAAGGCACCAATGTGATGATTCGAGCCTTGCGTGGCGATGAGATTTTGTTCGAAGGGCTATTGCCCCCCGGGTCGGATCGCTGGGTGCTGCCGTCCGGCCCGCAGTCAGCCGCGCATACCCTGCTCAGTTACGGTAGCCTTGGAATTGAACATATTATGATCGGAGCCGATCATCTGCTGTTTATCGCATTGCTGCTAATGATCGCCCCCTGGGGAAAACGTCTGCTGCTGTTGGTGACTGCCTTTACCGCAGGTCACAGCCTCACGCTCGCACTGGCCACGTTCGGTGTCATCAAGCTGGGTGGCCCCCTGGTCGAGTTGTTTATCGCTATGAGCATCGTTTTCCTCGCGGCCGAGGTCATTCGGCACCATTCCAGCAAACAATCGACTTTGACTTATCGCTATCCGGGCATCGTGACACTGCTGTTCGGCTCGATCCATGGTCTAGGTTTTGCTGCGGTACTATCGGGCCTTGAGGTCTCCCAGGATAACTTGCTATGGAGTCTTGCGGGTTTCAATCTAGGCGTGGAAATCGGCCAACTTGGCTTCATCGTGGC
>CBDTWQ010000201.1:0-4331 GCA_965364115.1 uncultured Gammaproteobacteria bacterium
CCAGATGCGCCGCTAGCGGTGACAATTCGTCCACCTTCGGTGATGTAGTTTCCAGTCGAGGCATCAATCGTCAATTGTCCGGTGATGATGATAACCAATGCGGTCATTGTGCAAATCACGACGGTGTCGATGAAAGGTTCTAACAATGAAACAAACCCTTCAGTAATCGGCTCTTTGGTGCGCACTGCGGAGTGAGCAATCGCGGCAGAACCAACACCGGCTTCGTTCGAGAAAGCGGCTCGTTTGAAACCTTGAATCAAAGCACCAACCATACCGCCGGCTACGCCTAAACCGGTAAATGCGCCCAAGAAAATCTGACCAAATGCCCAGCCAATTTTATCGAAGTTGACCAAAATAATGATCAGAGCAGCCACTACATACAAGACGCCCATAACCGGAACGACTTTTTCTGTGACCTTGGCAATTGACTTCAAACCACCGACGATGACTGCAAAAACAATCACAGCGAAAATGATTCCGGTAATCCAGCCTGGGAAATCACCCACTATTCCTGCAATTTGCTGATGCGCTTGATTGGCTTGGAACATGTTGCCGCCGCCCAATGCACCGAGGATACAGAACACGGAGAACATAACGGCGAGTACTTTACCGCCCATCAGGCCTCTTTCGGCGAATCCTTTGGTGAGGTAATACATCGGTCCACCAGAAACAGTGCCGTTAGCAAACTCGTTACGATACTTTACGCCGAGCGTACATTCGGTGAATTTGGATGCCATACCCAAGAGTCCTGCAAGGATCATCCAAAAGGTGGCACCCGGTCCGCCAATTCCAACGGCGACCGCTACACCCGCGATGTTGCCTAAACCGACCGTTCCAGAAAGTGCGGTTGCCAACGCCTGAAAGTGGCTTACTTCACCCGCATCGTTGGGGTCGGAATAGTCACCTTTGACCAGCGAAATCGAGTGTCTAAATGCACGAAACTGGATGAAGCCAAAATATAAGGTGAAAACCGTCGCAGCGACGACTAACCAGGCGACAATCCAAGGAAAATTGGTGCCTGGAAAGGGGCTAAAAATAAGACTAACGAACCAACCTGTGGCGCTAGCGAACCCATCGTTGACCATTTGATCGATTGATTGAGCAGCCGCATTTCCCGATGCAGCCAATATTGCAATGCCAAAAGCATGTGCTAGAAATTTAACTTTATTCATTTCAAATTACCTTTAAGCATTAAGGGACGATGGTGCAAGGCACTGGCGCAATTTGTGCCAACGTTGATGCAACGGAACCAAAGACTCGGGCGGTCAGTGAATCATCACCGGCCCGACCTATAAATATTTGTGCTGCGCCTTGGGTTCCTGCAATTTCAGCCAATGTTTTGGCCACATGTCCATATTTGATAGTAGCGGTCGCTTGCACATTGCGTTTGATGGCCGATTCAATCAGTGGGTCGATCAGTGCTATTTGAGCTCGTTCGAGCTCTTCCTTGCGCCGTTGGTGGCGTTCTTCTAGTTCTTCAGGGGTTAAAAAAGAATAAGGTGACCACTCCAAAACATGCGCTAACAAAAGTGTGGCGCCTCTAGAACTGGCTTGGTCAACTGCGTAATCAAGGGCTCGTTGGGAAGTTACACTTCCGTCACAGGCCACTACATAAAGTTCAGACATATAAAGACTCCTCCCAAATTAAAATCAAGCGCCACCAAAAGTAACACCGAAAACTAATCTTAACTCAAATTAAAATAAAGATCGCTAAGTTAAACTGTCGTCTAATGGGCAACGCTAGTTCACTAGGCAAACCAGGAAATTAAGCGGCCAGTCAAAACTAAAAGCGGCAACAACCGATTATGCTAGTGGCTGGCTGATTAAGGTTAAGTTGGGGATCAATGCCAATCGAGGACTTCTAGCAGATTACTAAAATCGTCTGTCCAATGCACCGGTCGTGGTTTAAATGTTCGCCATTGGGTGGTTAGCCCTTGCGCTGTGAGTGAATGAAGCAAGCTGGGATCGCGGCTGGCGATGATCCAGTCACTGCTGCTTTCATACCATTTATCGGCATAATGTTCGATCAATACGGCTTCCATATCAACCGCCGCGGCGCTGTTACGAACTACGTCTTGCAGGTCCACGTACCAATTGGTGATATGAATTGCTAATACACCGTTGGCTTCCAAACGGTCTGCGTAAACTTTAAATGCCTCTTCGGTTAACAGATGAATTGGAACCGAATCTCCGCTAAACGCGTCAACCACCAGTAGGTCAAATTTCTTCACATCAGGACGCGATAGCTCGCGTTGAATCGAAATGCGGGCGTCACCCAAAACGACTTTGATCTGTGCCTTGCTCAATTGCAGAAAACTGAAGAACTGACGCGCGATATCCTCTACTTCTTCGTCGATTTCGTAGAAGGTGATTCGATCTCGGCTAGTGCCAAGATACGCTAGGGTACCGACGCCCAGACCAATCACACCGACATCCAAACCGTCTGGATCTGCCTGCCGTAACGAATGTTGTCGCCAAGCTTGGCTGATACCAGACTTTGAAGTGTAATACGCAGTTCCCCAACTTCGACGTGATGGATGCGTCAGTTGGATGCCATGTTCGATGCTGCCATGATACAAAGTTCGAGCGCCGTGATAATCACCTGGCGCGTCTTCATCAACTGACATTACGCCAAAAAAACTCCTCGTGTGATAGATCGAATCCTCTCTGCCCTGCTGGATTTGCAAGATCAAAACGGCAATTAAACCGATCATAAACACAGGCCAAATTGCGAGAAATACGATCCTTCGCTGGCCTTCCAAGGCCCGCTTTCGATCGAACAAAATGCTAGCACCGACCAAACCAACAGTCGCAAACAGGCCGAAGTGCAGTTCCCAAAACCCAGTAAAAATGAAGGGTGCAATTAAGTTAACGAAGGCTCCGCCTAGCGCGCCGCCGACACTAATATAAAGATAAAAGCTGGTTAAATTTCGAACCGCCGATTTTCGCCGTGCTAACTCACCATGACAGACCATGCATATTGCAAAAAGAGTTAAGCTAAAAATGGAAATTTGATAGCTCAGTGGGGCTGAATCATCGTCAAATTCAGTAAACATTAATTTGAGCATTAATCCCAAGGAAATGATGAATAGGCCAATCCAAAGCGGCCTTCGATACCAGCTATCTCTTTCGAACGCGATAATGAACGAGATTAAATAAAGGCTGAGCGGTAAAATCCAGAGGAAAGGCACCACCGCGAGATCGCGCGAAATGTGGTTGGTCATCGCCAATAACATGATCGATCCACAAGCGGACAAGCCCATCCACAAGATACGATCCGTTATTGTGACTGAACTTTTAGAGTTGTCAGTCTTTGTTGACTTCAATGCTTTCTCTTTTAGCGGCTTTATCTGACGAGAAAATACGTAGCCACAGGCGAGAATGCCGACGGTGAGAAACCCGTATAACACCGACCAAGTAATCGATTGGGCTTGCAAAGTTAGCGAGGGTTCGACCAGCGCCGGGTAGCTTAACAGTGCAATCAGCGAGCCCAAGTTAGATAAGGCGTAGAGTCGAAATGGTGATTTGTTAGGAAAACTCGATGCAAACCAATGTTGCAGCAAAGGCGCAGTGGCGGCTATCAACAAGAAAGGCAGGCCAATCGAAATAGCGAGCAAGCTGAGGATTTGCAAAGAAGGCTCAAAACTGACTTCCGGCTGCCAGTCGGCGGGCAAGCCCAACGGCAGCAGCAGAAATGAAAGGCCAAGCAGGACTAAGTGAATAATCGGCTGCTTTTTAGCCGGAACCTTTGATGCCAACAAATGTGCGTAAAAGTACCCCGCCAGCAAAGCGAGCTGAAAAAACATCATGCAGGCCGTCCACACAGCCGGCGCGCCACCAAATGCGGGCAAGATAAACCGCGCGATTATCGGCTGTATTTGAAATAACAGGAATGCGCTGAGAAAGATGGAGGATAAAAATGCGATCATTTATTCTTTTTGGCTGTTATCAATTTCATTAACCATTCGGAGTTCGTACGACCTATTTAGAGCGAAATGCTAATCTACGATGGCAGGAACTTCCGGTATTTTATGAAACGTCGGTAAAAATTGCTATTGAAGATTTCGAAGGTTAAGTGCTACTAGGAATATAGGGTCGATGCTAGTTTGATTATTAGAGTCATTTAAATATGCCTAAGTTTATCTGACATTCTGTTATTTTCGGCTAAGCCAGCGTCTAAAGAAGCGTCCCTTTAAGGTTGATGGAAGCGGAGGCTCTGATAATAAAGTTGAAATACTTTAATGAATAAGGTGGTGCCCGGAGCCGGAGTCGAACCGGCACAGTATTTCTACCGAGGGATTTTAAGTCCCTTGCGTCTACCAATTTCGCCA
>CBDTWQ010000202.1:0-4290 GCA_965364115.1 uncultured Gammaproteobacteria bacterium
ATCTCTTCTTCCGAAGCTTCACGAACTAACAGTATGTCGAGGCGAAAAATTACTTCGCGTCCGCAGAGTGGGTTGTTGCCGTCAATCGTCACTGATTTCGCATCTATCCTGGTGACTAGGAAGGTCTTGGTCTTGCCGTTGTTGCTCTCCATCAGAATAGCAGTGCCAACGCTACGATATTCCTCGGGCACGTTTTGAATGCGATCAGTGATCACCAGCGATTCGTCGCGTGGGCCATAGAGTTGGTTGCAGTCAATCGGCACTTCAATCACTTCGCCTGAGGTCTTGCCTTCAAGAGCTGCCATGACGGTTGGCGCGAGTATCTCGTTGGTGCCATGAACATAGCCTAGCGGAAATTCCACCATCGTCAGCACCGCGCCAGATTTTTGATCGATAACCTTGTAGGTCAGTTCGACATACTTGCCATTAACGATGGCTTCTTTAGTGTGATCAGTCATGAGATTAGAATATCGAGGCGGCAAAAATCTTGACTTCGCCTCGCTCGTAGCCGATTACCATTCTGCCCAACCATTCACCTTCCTTTTTGGTGCTGCGGACTCTAAACAGGCAAGTGACGTGTTCTCCACGGCGAATATAACCGAGAAAATCGTATTCAGTGGCAAGATTGCGCGTCAACTCACTCTTTGCAAACTGCTTGCCAAGCTCGACTTCATTCAAACCGAGTAATAGGTCATAGGAGAAATTCAGAATGAACTTGCCGTATTGCCCCTTGTTCGAATATTTGATTAAGTCTTCCCAAAACGGAATCGCAACAGCCTCAATTTCCTGATCGGTTTTATCGATGATATTCATAGATCACTCACAGCGAAAATTTTGATGCTCGGTTTGGCGCAGCCTCGAGGCGGCGCCAATTCGAGCAACATAATAGACAAAAAAAGACCAACAACATGTTGATCTTTTATCTTTGAAAAAGCGGCGTCGTAGTGGCCGCTTTCAGCGAACTCGACGATTAATCGTCGTCTCCAATGAGATGGTAGCAAGGCGCTTTTTCCATGGTGTATTCGCCGCTCTCTGGGTCGCGTCGAGAAACCGTCAAGACGTGCCAGTTTTCATCATCCAACTTCATCGCATCACCTCGGTAGTAGTAGCCGGGCCAGCGAGTTTCCTTGCGGAACAAGGTGTGCTGAACGACTGACTCCGAGGTCAGGGTGCGATGTTTCAACTCCCATGCGCGCAATAACTCATGCACGTTCTCGGCGGCGATCTTCTCCAGATCTTCTTCTAAATATTTGAGTTTTTTCAAACCGATATTCAGCAGCTTATCGTTGGTCATATAGTTCACCGTAACACCGCCGGCGTACTCATCCATCAATTTCTGTAAGCGGTCGAGACCCTGCCGTGGGTTGATGTAGTTCGGGTTAACCGAACCCGCCACAATCTCGTTGCGATAGAGCTTGTAATGTTCCATCGGCTTGAAAATTTCAGCTTTGCGTTTATCAAGCTGCTCGTTTGACACCTGAATGCCTTCGGCTTTGCCGTCGTCAATATATTTGCAAGCCGCTTTTGCCGCCAATCGTCCTTCGGTGAAAGAACCTGAAGAGAACGCATGTGGCGTCCCACCCACTGCGTCACCCGCGCCGAACAAACCTTCGACGGTCGTCATTCGGTTATAACCCCAATAGTACTCAGGTGGCGAAACGTCTTCAGGGCCTGAACACCAGGCGCCGCAACCGGTCGCATGAGAGCCCATGACATAAGGTTCTGATGTGGTGAGCTCCGGGTTTTCATATTTCGGGTTGACGTCGGTGGCAGCCCATAAAACGGCTTGACCAACGGTCATGCCAAGGAAGTTGTGCCAGCCAATTTCCTCAAGATGAGGGTCTTGGAAGGCTTCCATGGTGACCATGTGAATTGGACCGCGACCGGCATTCACTTCATTGATAAAGGCATGGTTACGCAAGCAGGTCGGAATCGGTCGATGGGTGGCGTGCGAAACTTCAGGGTCGAGATATTCTTTGCCAACCATTTCTTGCAAAGCTGGAAACCATTTGGATTCGTATTCTTCGCCATTACAGTTTTGAGTGTAGGTTTTGAGGTGCAGAAAATAGGCGCCAACTGGGCCGTAGCCGTCTTTAAATCGTGCTAGAACGATGCGGTTTTCCATCTGGGTCATTTTCGCACCGGCTTGAATCATCAAACCATAGGCGGAACCCGAGGACCAGGGCGCATACCAAACTCGACCGGCGCCTTCGCCAACTGAACGCGGTTTGAAAATGTTAGATGCGCCACCAGCGCCGACAATCACGGTCTTTGATTTGAACACATGGTAGTCACCGGTGCGCACGTTGAAACCGACCGCACCCGCGACGCGGTTGTCTTTGGCATCGTCCATTAGCAAGTGGGTGATACAAACTCGGTTGAACACCTTGTCGGCAGATTTTTTCGCGGCTTCGGCGACAATCGGCTTGTAAGACTCGCCGTGAATCATAATCTGCCAGCGGCCTTCGCGCTGATAGGTGCCGGTCTTGGGGTCGCGCATCAACGGTAGGCCCCATTCTTCGAACTGGTGCACGGTGGAGTCAACGTGGCGAGCCATGTCGAACAACAAATCTTCGCGAACCATTCCCATCAAGTCGATGCGCGCATAGCGAACGTGGTCTTCGGGGTTGTTTTCACCGAAGCGGGTTCCCATGTAACAGTTGATCGCATAAAGCCCTTGCGCTACTGCGCCCGAACGATCGATGTTGGCCTTTTCGGCAATGATTATTTTCTTGTCTTGGCCCCAGTAACGCGCCTCAAAGGCTGCACCCGTGCCACCAAGCCCAGCACCCGCGACCAGAATGTCGATATTATCTTCGACGATAGTTTTGACTGCCATTAGTAGGCCACCCCGGCTTTCATCGTAAGACCATTTGATTTGAGCGTGTGTATATCACCGTCATCCATGCGGATGTATTTGGGCTCGTTGAACAGCAACTGGCTGTCTCGCATTTCTTGGCTGGGTGCCTTCGCATCTTTTAACTTGGGAATGTGTTTGCCCCAAGGTTTGGTGGTGATCGGTGCCAGCAGGTTGAGGTCAGTTTCGCCATTACGAGATTTGATCCGCCAAGCGATAACGCCTTTCTCTTCGTCGCGAACGACGCGCACGGAGTGACCGAGCGGCGCAAAGTCGGCATAGCCGCGAACGTCAATCGCGTGGTGCGGGCAAGCCTTGACACAGGCAAAGCATTCCCAGCACATGTTGGGCTCAATGTTGTAAGCACGACGGGTGGTTGGGTCGATGTGCATGATGTCTGACGGGCAGATATCAACGCAATGTCCGCAGCCATCGCAACGGGTCATGTAAACAAATGTAGGCATATTAAATCCCTCTCCCGAATATTGGGTTAGTCGCTGTTTTAGTAGTGGTTTGGCGCTTCACGTTTAATTCCAAGCCCCATGTTGGGTGGCTTGGCGCCCATATACTCTGGGATATCCGGAAACTTAGCCTGTAATTCAGGATCGGATAAATCGCCTAAATCAGGGAGATTTTCCTGTGAACCATCGGCCCGGGTGATTTTCTTTTGATAAGCCGCGGCTGGTTTGAAGAACATGTGCGCAAACTTCGACCATAAAACGGTGGTGAATAAGAGGGTGGAGGATGCGATAAAAGCAAGAAATGCCAGGATGTTCCAAACCGCCATGCCGCGAGTGAAAGACCAGGCCAATGCAAAGCTGGCCATCAATAGCAAGGAGACGACAAATAAGTCTGCACGCACCAGCTTATAAAAAGGTTTGCCTTCTGAGTTCACATCACATCGAATGAAGAACCAAAACCAGTAACCACCGACGCAAATCATCAGTGCGCCGACATGCCACATGGTGACGAGCATCGCGGGAGCCAGGGTTTCTGGGGTTGGATAGACGAAGATCATGGTGACCGTGGTGCCGACAAAAATGATGAAGCCATACATGGTCAGCAAATGTGATAGACGGCGTTTCGGGTTGGCGAACTCGGACGAAGTCAGCACTTCATTTGCCACTGTCGACATTGCAATTGAGGCTTTCTCGCCGCTGCTGACACTGCGTGTGGCCGATTTCTTCGCTTTTTCAGCGTTTTGGAAGAAGTAGCGCGCACTCTGTTTGTGGATCGTATCGATCAATGTGCCGGCGATCACCGACAGGAACATGGCGACGATGTAAATCTGCATCATTGCCGGTGTCAGGAATTCTAACAGACCGTAAAATGGATTGATTTCGTGCATAACGCCCCCAGGACCGAAACTTTGACAAAGTCATGCTAATGATGCCGGCTGAAATAACCAATTAACTTTGTTTGTTGGGGAATAA
>CBDTWQ010000203.1:0-4251 GCA_965364115.1 uncultured Gammaproteobacteria bacterium
TCGTTGTAGGTCAGCCCGCTGTCCTCGGGAATGATAATTTTGATGTAGAGTCGTTTGCCGTGTTGTTGTTTGAGCGCAGCTAGCTGAGCCTCGACTTCCTCGCGATTAACAGATTGAAATTCCGTCTGCTCGGGATGGCGAAAACGAATTAAATCTCCATCCGCTTGTTTCAGATACCGCACTTCGGCAATGTACTTACCTTTTGCGCTGCGCGCGGGTCGTATCAACTTCTCATATTCTGTTCTGACCGAGTCATACTCGCCCTGCAAACTTAGCAGCTGCTGATTGTTGAGTTCAGCTTGTCGTGTCAATAAACTATTTTCACGGGTTAGTTGTTGAATGTTTTGAACCTGTTCGGAGGTTGATTCGGTTAATTCAGCAATGCTGACGCGGGCTTGGTCGAGTTCAGCCCGGGTTTGCGTCTGTTGCAGTTGCTGCAGACCGAGTTGTTGATTCAAATTCTCTATTTGGTTCGCGAGTTCGCGGCGCTCGGTGTTACCGGTGTCTATTTCAAGCGTCGCAGTGGCTAACTGATTTTGCAACGCAGTTTGATTTCGCTGAAGGTCGCTGCGTTCTAGCTCGAGCGACGCGATGCTAGACTCCTGTTCGCGTATCGCCGCTTGCGCGATTAGAATTTCTTCATCTCGTTTTAACAGGCGCAATCTTAAAATCGAATTGGACTGCTCAGCGTTGACCAATCTCTCTTCGAGGGTTGCGTTCTCAAGGAAGCTCGAAGCGATGATTTCCTCGGCTATCTGCTCTGCCGCGACACTATCTTTCAGTTCGGCCACTAATTGCCAATTGCGCACCACCAATAGGCTGGTCGCCATCAGAAAAATCAGCGTGATCACCATCATGACGTCAGTGAACGATGGCCAAAAGCTATTGTCGCCACCAAAGCCTGCGTGACTGGCGCCAATGGTCGGGAAACTATTATCCATCGATCTTAGACTTTTTATGCATCAGTTGGCAGGCGAAAACCGGCGCGTAAAATCGTTTTGACCGATTCGATCTCTTGCCCAAGACCTTGAATTTGGTGTTGATAGGCGAAGATGCTCTCTTGCAAGCCCAATGCGGTTTCATGATAAACGGCTTGGGTCGCTTTTAGGTGATCCGCGGCCTGAATCACCGACAAAGTCAGTTGACTCATTTTGGTCACAATGTCACTTTCTGATTTGACATATTGAGGCATCATATATACCGAGGTGATATGTTCAATGCCACTCAGAAAATGAGTTTGCACGTCGCTTAAGCGAGTGTAGAAATATCCGAAAACAACGTAAGAAACAATCGCCGTGATGGTGGTCGACAGGGCAGTCGACATACCATGAATCACGAGACCCATGCCGCCCAGGCTGGCACTGGCTGAATCAATCAAATCGGAAGCCCCTAGCAGGGCAATTGATAGGGCTACGATGGTGCCAAAGACACCGGTCAATATTAGAATATTATTGATGAATCGAATCAGTCCAAAACGTATCGCCTCGTCGGCACCGAGCATCGCTGCGAGTGCACCTTGGTTGATTTGGCCGCTGGCTTTTTCAATGGTTTTCATCGTCAAATGCCGTCGTGCTATGACTGAATTGGCCGCAATTCCTTCGAGATAATCAACGCTAAACGATTCAACATTACGCAGAAACCGAGCGATTCCCGCTTCTTCTCGGCGGTAACGAATTAGGTGAGCAAGCACATTGCCCAGGCCCACTAGAAACAGCGCAAGGATGATCCCATTGAGGAATAGTCCGGTTCGTGTGAGTTGCCCTTCAAAGTAAAAGGGTCGAATGCTGTCGAAGTTGAAAGCCAACAATACGAGGCCAACCACTAAGACAATGCCGAATTGAACGATGATTCGCGCGCTTAAATTGGTGGTTAATCGTTGCATGTCCATGGTGGCTAAACTCTCACTAGTTTGGGTTTTACTTAGTTATTTGCTTGCTTGTCAGCCTTAAACAATCGCTTTTCGAAGATGATTTATCAAATCGATTTGCGTAATTAAGCCGTAGAATTGATCGTTGTCGGCAATAATTGCGACTTTGTCCTGTTTGAATAAGTGAACGATATCATCAATTTGCGCGTCGGGCTGCATGGTTTCAAGATTTCTAACCATGACATCCGCCACTGATTTTTGAAAACTGTCTTTGTCATCATAAATGCCGAGTAAAATATCAGATTCATCAATCAGACCGACGATACGTCCATTGTCCACCACCGGCAGTTGTGAGACATCGAACATTCGCATCCGCTTGTAAGTGGTGATCAAGTTGTCTTCTGATGTGACTGTGACCATGTCACCGCCGTCCATTGGGCGGGCGATTAGATCGCGCAAATCGCCATGCGACTCTCTCTCCAGCAGCCCTTGATCGGCGAGCCAAGAATCGTTGAATGACTTGTTAAGATATTTATTGCCAGTGTCGCAAGCAAACGTCAGCACCCGTTTGGGTTCGCTTTGTTGACGACAATATTGCAGCGACGCTGCGAGCAGGGTGCCGGTGGATGATCCGGCGATTATCCCTTCGAGACGCAGCAACTCGCGTTGCTGGTGAAACGCCTCTCGGTCGCTGATCGTAAAGGCCTGGTTGATCAGGCTAATGTCACAAATAGACGGAATGAAATCTTCACCGATGCCCTCGACTAACCAGGACGATGCTTGGGTAGTCGTACCCGTATTAATGATGTCAGCCAGGATGGAGCCTTCAGGGTCGGCCACAATGACTTCTAGCGATGGCAAATGAGATTTGAAAAAATGGCTCAGGCCGGTCACGGTTCCGCTAGATCCCACGCCTACCACAACCGCATCCAAATTGCCGTCCATTTGACGCAAAATTTCAGGGCCCGTGTCTATTGCATGAGTCTTTGGATTATTAGGGTTCGAAAATTGATCGATAAAAAATGAATTAGGAATTTCGTCTGCGAGACGTTTGGCATAGTCCTGATAATATTCGGGGTGACCTTTCTGCACGTCAGAGCGAGTGAGCCGAACATCAACCCCCATGGCACGAATATGGCGTATCTTATCCACACTCATTTTATCCGGGATGACCAGAATCAGCTGATAACCTTTTTGGGCGGCCACTAACCCTAAACCGAGACCGGTGTTACCGGCTGTGGCTTCTATGATCGTATCACCGGGCTTGATCTTGCCTTCTTTTTCAGCCGCTTCGATCATGCTGACGGCTATCCGATCTTTGATCGAGCCGCCCGGATTTTCAGACTCCATTTTGATAAACAGGTCGCAACAGCCGGTATCGAATTTACTTGTTTTCAGAATCGGCGTGTTGCCAATTAAATCGAGAACAGAATTTACCACGGTCATATTGAGCTTTCCGTTTGCAGATTAAGAACTGGCAGCATTATAACTGACCCGATAGTCGCTGAGGGCGATCCATTCTGGATTGATTTCGAGCCCCCAACCAGGCTTATCAGAAATCAGTAAATTGCCATCGACGATTTCGAATTCTGGATTGAACATATCCTGTTGCCACGGATAATAATCGAGACCTTCGATCGAATATTCGACATATTTGCCGGCGTTTTCAATCGCCGCCATAAAATGCAGCGAAAACAACGTTACCAGGCTGAGGTTAGCCGAATGCAGGGTGCAGGGTAGGCCAGCTTCGCGCGCATAGTCTGCCACCCACTTAGTGCGCGTGATGCCCCCCATGTAACAGATATCGGGTTGAACGATATCCACTGACTTAGTGTCAATCATCTGCTTCCAGACGATCAGGTTGTTGTCTTGCTCGCCACCGCTAACGTCTATCGACAAAGCCGAAGTCACTTCACGAGTCGAGTCGAGCTCCCAGTAGGGGCAAGGCTCCTCGAAATGACTGACCCCATAGTCAGTGAGCATACTGCCAATTTCGACCGCTTTTTGAGGGCTGTATCCACTATTGGCGTCCACCATCAAATTGACCTCATCCCCCAAGGTATTGCGCATCACCTTGACGATCTCTTCGGTTCGGCCTGGCCATTGATCAACGTCATGACCACATTCGGCGGCCACTCGAAACTTGAACGAGTGAAAGCCATATTGCTCGCGTAATGCCAGCATTCGCTCTGCTTCTTGCTGGGGTGAAATGTCGCGTTTCATGCTTGAAGCATAAGCTGGAAATCGGTCCGCTTGGCCGCCTAGCAATCGGCAGACACTTTTGCCTGCCCGTTTGGCGCGAATGTCCCAGAGCGCGGTATCGACACCGCACAGCGCGCGGTACAAATAAGTGCCCTGAAACTTGTGCTCGCGGTCGAGCACCA
>CBDTWQ010000204.1:0-4240 GCA_965364115.1 uncultured Gammaproteobacteria bacterium
CCTGATCCCGAGAGAATTTAACCATGGCAAACGAAATCGCTCGATTACGATTCATCCCCTTCCGACGCCGCGATATCGTCGAAATGTGTTTGCAAAGTTTCTTTGACGGAAACGACAAAACGGTATTTCAGCAACTGGCATTAATGCTCGATCAAATTTTCCATTTCGAGTTTCATCAGGTGGTCGAAACAATGAAAGACGCCTATGCCAGCATTGACCCTGACACAGACACACTGCCCGCACCCGTTCCAATCGTTGCGTCCAATCAATCCTTCGTTGAACTGCTCGATGGCCTGCTTGAAAAAGCCAATTACGAACGGGTGACCGAGGCCGATTTAGATCTCGCGCTCACCGAATCATCACTATTCAAAATCCGTTTGCAGGTCGAGTTCGACGATTTTCAAGAAGTGTTGCTATTCACCCGAGGTGAGTCTTTACGCCGTGAGGAAGTCAAATATTGCTTTGGCCTGCGCCGCAAGATTCTTGAGTTCGTCAATTTCGAGCGGGTGGTGGTTTACCTTCGCGTCCGTGACGACTACCAACCATCAGCCAGCGATTTTGCCGGTTGCCGACCCGGCGCAACGCTGTTGAAACTGTTTCGCAACGTTCCCCGTGCAGATCTTGAAATGCTGTTTCCCAACACACAGGTTCGAATGCGTCTTTTAGACAAACTGCTAATCGGTGTGCCGGCCGTGATTAGCGGCGGCGTGATGATTGCGACCAAACTGGGTGCATCTTTGCTGTTGGTGGGCTCGCTACTAGGTTTTTGGCTAGGCATTCGCAACCAGCCGGTCGAACTCAATCAGACCAGCATAATCGTTCTGTTCGCCGGGTTAGCGGCGATAGCAGGATATCTTTGGAAGCAATTCAGTGCTTTCAAAAATCGTAAACTACTGTTTATGCAGGCGCTAACCCAAAACCTCTATTTTAAAAACCTAGACAATAATGCGGGCGTCTTTCATCGTTTGGTCAATGACGCCAACGAAGAAGAGTCCAAAGAAGCAATTTTGGCCTACTGCTTTTTACTGCAACACCCCAGTTCACTAAACCGAGCAGAACTAGATCAGCAAATCGAATCTTGGTTTTCAAAACAATGGAACTGCGAGTTAGATTTCGAAATAGACGATGCGATGCAAAAACTACTGACTCTTGGGCTCGTTAGCGAAACCATGGGAAAACTCAACGCTGTTCCCATCGAACAAGGCATTCGCTTGCTAGACCAACGTTGGGACAATTATTTCACACCACCCCCTCAGGCCACATAATCACTCATCACATCTGCATTCAGCCAAACCAACTACCACCTATATCAAGTTGACTATTTGCACTTCACCGACAGGGACTCATTGATTTTTATTTGTAAGCCGAGATCGATGCTTCAATGGCGTTGATCGTTATCGTGTGAGTTGCAGTCGCAGAAGACTGCAATCCTTCAAACTCACTTTTCTGTTGTTCAACCCGGTAATTGTATTTCGCGTTTTTCTCTGCCACTCGAACTGAACTTTGTACCACTTCGAAACTAATTGAGGTGTTTGGCTTTACGATCACTAGATCGGCTTGAGTCGCGTCGATCAATGCCGGCACTGCTGGCAAATAGAACACACAAAAGCCATGTCGAACTTTGATTGCTTTGCCAGGCTCCGGCTTAACCTCGGCCGCACCTTTGCAACTCCAACGAAGTTCAGACGAATCGTGCCAATAAAGTACAACATGCGCCTGTTCTAGCCTTAGTTCAATTGGAGTGGCCCATTCAAGCAGTGACCACTGTTCTGCAGGAATTTCATTTGATGGCGCTGAAAGATCAGCATAATCGAACTGGTCGCCAGTAAAAATCGTGGCTATTCCAATGCCGATTATCATCAAGGCTA
The DNA here is from genome assembly GCA_965364115.1 of uncultured Gammaproteobacteria bacterium. GTDB lineage: Bacteria > Pseudomonadota > Gammaproteobacteria. The sequence continues at coordinate 1,869 of CBDTWQ010000204.1, forward strand.
TTACCACTCCACCAACGCCTAACAACACCCATTTCCCGACTTTACCCATCTTTTGTTGGTTTGATAGTGGTAGAGGCACACCATCAAGATATTGGGTCGCTAGCGCTTCGACGGCTCCAAAGCGTTGCTGCAGTGATTCTGGGTCACCGGCATCTTGCAAATAGCTCTCCAGTTCTCTCAATATCTCATCGCGGGAGGCTTTATCCATGCCTGACAAAGCCCGCTTAAGCGCAGAAATATATTGTTCGTTGTTCATGATTTTTCCAATAAGTTTGATAGCGATCGTTGTTGTGCCTGATAACTCTCGATCATGCCTGGCAGAAGCGAGTTGCCGGTTTGGCTTAAAGAATAAAAACGCCGTGGGTGTCCCCCATCAGTGGGCGTTTCCCAATTGGATTCGAGCCAACCGTTCTTATGCATTCGATTTAATAGTGGATAGAGCGTGCCTTCATTAACATCAATGCCAACACTCTCAAATTCTCGCAGCAATGCGAATCCGTAGGATGACTGTCGTCGATGTAAAATCGCCATGACACACATTTCGAGATAGCCCTTACGAAGTTGAGCCAGCCATTTTTGTTCTGTTTCATTCATAGGTGAGAGTTAATCACATAATGCTATGTTATGCAAAGTATTATGTGTTTTATCTTACCAATCGACATTGGTAAATTAAACGTTGTCGACGGATAAACCTTAAAAACGTGATCTCGAAAGAGATCATTCGCAATAACAGGCAAATTAAAAATGGATGTAGTTGGTGCAAATTGTCATTCGAATGATACTAAGGCTTGATCGAAACACGTGAGATCAGCACAGAACGAACTGACTAATTAAATGGTCTGAGCGACCGAGAGGAGCGCTGCGCTAATCTTCTAGCAGACTATTCAGCCATAACAAATGATCAAGCTAGGCTTTGTCGACTGCATCCAAACTTTGCATATCGGCTCTGACACAATTTTCCGCCTCGCGTTTTGAATCACTAGCAGGCGTTCGACTAAACCATTCATCCAGTTCAAAAACATCGGCTTCGATCCCACAACCGGAAACCGACCTTAAATCTACAAATCAGGGTGTCTGGATAGAAAACAACGAGTGTGAAAATATAGGGTCAACCTTTAGATCCATCTTTGAACGGCTTCTAAAGTGTCAGCTGGATTGGTGTTAAAGCATATTTTTGCGTTAGGAGCCGCTTCATGAACTGCATTAACCAAGCGCTCAAAAACGATGAAATGCTCGGCAACAGTGCGAACGCCTGCGCCAATCAAAATGCCGTCATAGCTGGTTTCCGCCAATGCCTTTGTGACCGTATCAAACGCAGTCTCTGCACTATCGATAAATACTAGACGCGCTTCGTAGCCAAGCTCGTTTAGCTTGTTTCTGTCGCCTTCTAAAACGGCAATTAATTTTTCAGCCGAGAGGCCAGGCCATTTGCTGAAGTCAACCACATCCGGGTTCCAACCTATTAATGCGACTCTCTTCTTCTCACTCATCAGTGTTTCCTCATTCTAGTATCGTTGGCAACTTTCTTGGGACAGTATACCTATTAAATCGTAATCAATTTAATAGGTATACTGTCCCACAAATAGTTAAGTCAGACGTTCCATCAATTCCGCCACGGTGACTTCTAATTCGCTAACGCGCTGTTCGAGACTAGCCAAGCTGCTGCTCTTCGGCTTTGCACCCAACGATTGCCGTTGCTCGGCCAGTGCAGCGATATCGACAGGGCCCGCAAACAGGTGCATGTATTCGGCTTCTTTGCGGCCAGCGGTTCGCGGCAATTCAATCAGCAGTGGATCGTTTTCGTGTTCTACCAGGCTTTGCGCAGCGGCGACAACCACTTGATTATCCTCAAATTCATGCAGGCGTCCGCTTCGCGCGCGCAATTCGCCCGGAGTTTGCGGCCCGCGCAACAACAACAGGCAAACAATCGCAAACTCAGCAGGATCAAACTGCAACTTGCTAAACGAGCTATTGCAGAAGCGGTGTGAATACTTTTCGACCCCGCGTTTAAAGTTCTCTTCGATCCGCAGTAAGTGCCGCTGCTCGAGTGCACGCACGGTGTGCTGCACTGTTCCTGGGGTTAGTGACATCACCGGTTCGCGTGATGACTTTTGATTACAGGCATTGGTTAACGCGTTTAGGGTGAGTGGATATTGATCGGGTGTGGTAATGGATTTCTCCATCAGAACGCCGATCACACGAACCTCAATAGCGCTCAGGTCAAATGGTGGCATGTAGTGCTCAAAACGATTTCAACGCGTCATTGTAACGCCTGATATCTGGGACAGTATACCTATTAAGCCGTTTTCCCTAGATAGTGGGACAGTACACCTATTAAGCCGTTTTCGACTTAATAGGTGTACTGTCCCAGA
>CBDTWQ010000205.1:0-4231 GCA_965364115.1 uncultured Gammaproteobacteria bacterium
AGCGCTGATATTTTTCTCGGCGTGCCGTTTAACATGGCTTCTTATGCATTGCTATTGCTGATGATGGCGCAGGTGACGGGCTTGCAGCCAGGAGAATTTGTCCACACCCTCGGCGATGCTCATTTGTATAATAACCACCTACCTCAAGCTAAGCTGCAGTTGAGCCGTGCACCATTTCCGCTCCCTAGAATGGTGATGAATCATGATGTTGATGATCTATTCGACTTTACCTTCGAGGATTTTGAGTTGATCAAATATCAGTCTCACGATCACATTAAAGCGGCTGTCGCGGTATAATTCAGGAAGACAAACGGAGTTTGATGCGGATGAATGAGCAAGAGTTGAATAATATTCGAGTCGGGGTTGAAACCCGTTACATCGAAGAGCAGTCAAATCCTGAGCAGAATTGTTATGTTTTTGCCTACACCATAACGATCCAGAATGAGGGGCGTCAGCCTGCCCAGTTGTTAACTCGGCACTGGGTGATTACCGATTCGAATCGAAAAATTCAAGAAGTTCGTGGAGACGGTGTGGTCGGTGAACAACCTCTGCTACAGCCTGGCGAACAGTTTGTTTACACCTCGGGAACGATGCTCGAAACCTCGGTCGGAACGATGAAAGGCAGTTATCAAATGCTGGCCGATGATGGCACCGAATTCGATGCTGAGATCGATGAGTTCGTGTTGTCGATGCCTCGAGTGTTGCACTAGCTTTGTTGTTGTCGCAGTGGCGATCTACGCGATAGGAGATGTTCAGGGTTGTTATGATGAGCTTCGCCGATTGCTCGATAAAATTTCTTTTAACCCAACCTCTGACACCCTTTGGTTTTGTGGTGATCTAGTCAATCGCGGGCCGCAATCTCTGCGGACGCTGAAGTATGTTAAATCGCTGGGTGCGAGTGCGATCACCGTGCTTGGCAATCACGACCTTCACTTGCTCGCTTTACACCGAGGCGTCAACAAAATCCGCGATAGCGATTTTCTGCAACCGATTCTCGATAGTAGTGAGCGTGATGAGTTAATGCACTGGTTGCAATCGCGTCCATTGTTGCATTATGACAAAACACAGCAGGCCGTAATGGTGCACGCGGGGATCCACCCGGAGTGGACCTTAGAGCAATCACTGAAGCTGGCGAGCGAAGTTGAAACACAGTTGCAAGGCCCTGAGGCTGAGACAATCCTGCGGAAAATGTATGGCAATGGCCCAAGCTACTGGTCCTCAGAGTTAACCGGCAACAAGCGTTTGCGATGCATCATTAATGTCCTCACTCGAATGCGGTTTCTCGGCCCTTCGGCAAAGCTCAAGTTCAAAGCCAACGGCAGCCCTCGCCAGCATAAACGATTGTCGCCTTGGTTTGGACTTGAGTCATCGCTGCAACCCGACGTTCGGGTGATGTTCGGTCATTGGTCGACCTTGCCAGTGGGGTGCTATGGTCGCCATTTTGCGCTAGACGGCGGATGTGTTTGGGGTGGGCATTTGGTGGCCCTGCGGATTGACCATGATGCCGAAGAATGGTTTTTCATCGACGCAACCGAAAAAAACACTTAACGTTCTAGGGGTAAGTTATCCGTGTAAAATCGGTCTTTTATTCAATTTTTGAAACCTTTGCTCTAGTGAATTTCGGGGTTAAGCGAGCCTTGTCGGGCTAGAGTGATTTCATAGTGAAGCGGTTGCGCTTTATGCCTTTGCTTAGTTAACTAATTCGCTTTAACTGGGCATATGATATGAATTCGCGGCGATTTACCAAAATCCATGCTCCAAATCCTCTATAATCTTTGACCCTTAAAGCCGCGAGGTGTGTATTGTGAATTACCGTCGCGTTCATAACGACAAGCTGGAAATAGCTAAGGCTGAGCTTTTATCTGTAAGGCAAGTTTGCGAAGCTTCGCCGCTTGCAAAACGATCAATGAACTCCTCGTTGATCGCTTTGATGGTGCTGTTGGTGCCGACCCGATTGAGGGGCCTCGTTTCTAAAAAAGTCTGGGTTCTAGTTAAGGTCACATTCGAAAACACCTCGCTTGTTTCAACAGTCGAGCCAGTTTTCACTTTGGCAGAAAGCTCATGAATTTTAACAAATTATGGCTGCAAAGCGGATTGCTTTTGGTATTGTGCTGCAACCTGTGGTTTTCGACCAGCATAGCGGCAGAACCCGTTGCGGTTCCCGTTGCGGTGCCCGTTGCGGTGCCCGAAATAGAGATGGTGCCTTCGTTGAAGGTGAGTTTGATAATCGTTCCTGGAATGACGATCAATGATGTTATTCGCGGTATATACCCTGCAGATAAGCCGCTGTGGTCACAAATTAAGCAAAAACTGATCGAGACCAATCCAACTGCATTTGTTGCAAACTCTGATTTGCTGATTAGTGGTGCTCGACTGAAGTTGATCGATATCAAGCGAGCCTATCGAGCAAAGGAGTTGTCAAAAAAGAAAGTGGGCTATGTTGCTGCGCAACAAGGCGTCACGGTTGTTGAAGATTTGAGCGGGCAACAGCGACTGCTGAGAATTGGTGCGCCTGTGTATGAGGGCGACCAAATAACGACGGGTTTGAAATCGAGCTTGTTTGTCGCAATGGACGATGGCGCGGAGATTTATTTGCAATCCGACTCGGTGTTGTTAATTGATGAGTATTCACTGGCGGAGGGTGCCAACACTTTGAGCCGCAGTATCTTCCAATTGCTGCGGGGTGGTCTTCGCAAGGTCACGGGTGCGATTGGCGGTAGTGTTAACCACCAGTACCGACTCGAAACTGGGCTTGCGACGCTCGGTATTCGTGGCACTGAATATGTGGTTAAGCTGTGTCAGCTCGACGATTGTCGACTCTCGGCGAGTCGTGAGCAGGTTGATGCAAAATTGCATGCAGTGGTTTTGAGCGGCGCGATTTCGCTGAGCAATGATCAAGGCGTTGTTATTGTGCTGGCGCAAGGCGAATATGGCAGCGTGTTCAATCAATCGATGCAGATTGATCGTCAGAACGCGCTTCCCGATGGTTTGCTCGAGAAGAATCAAACGCTTAGGCTTGAACGCAGTTTGCAGTCGAAAAAACAGACTTCTGAAAAAATACAGCAAGCTAAAAATAGGTCTAAAAATGGTCAGAGAAACCCACCTGCTGATGCTTCTGATGGCACAAAATCTTCTAAAGAGTGGTTGTGGATGTTAGGTGTCGTATTGCTAGTCTTTGGCTTGTAGTTAGGCTGCCTAAAACTCAGGAAACGGTTAAATTTGTCAGTTTTAAGCACTTCAAGGCAGAATTGATGGGGCACAAGCACTGAATCGCGTAGAAATGGCTTGGTGACTCACCAGAGGCTATTTTAACGGTTTGTTAGCCGCCAATAAATTAACAGTGCGGCCTTAGTTCAGAAGCAATCACGAGATCAGTTTCTTTGCTTCGATATCGTTTCAACCCGGGTTGATTGCGGTGGCAGCCAGATCCTTTAAACCCGCCCAATGACTAGCTCCAAAGGGTTAGCTATAAAAATTTCCGGCCTGATGATGAATCCTGTTCTTTTATTTAGACTGAGTGAAAGATGAAATGCCCAATTCGAGTCATCGAACGGTGGTCGTTACAGATGAAAGATTTGTCATAATATTGGACGACGAATGGAGCCGATATTTTTCTGGGCAAAGGCTAGGGCCATAATTACGATTGCTTGATCCTGATGGATGACAGGTGGTTACTTACTGTGCCGCTGAAACAAGTGAAAGAATGGCCGCACTAATCGATTAGCTCGAAATCAGCCCGCTAGTCTGTGAGATTGTTTACCCGCCGTCGATTGATTTTTAGCCTAACGGGTGAATCCAGAGGTGACAGATTTAAGAGTCGAAAGGACGATTCCGTTCGACTCCTGGATATAGCATCGGTTTAGTGAAAATTAATCGCGGCACAAGTCCAGGCGGCTGACCTTGGCCTGCCACGTTGGAAAGCCTTGTTAGCCTTGTTCCAGCGACGCCACAGAAACTTTTTCTTGCGTTGGGAAAAAGTTCGTACCGGTGAATACCAGTCAATTTTCTCGGCCTCGATATTCAACCGGACCGCTAGGCATTGGCGCAGTGCCTGATGCTTGGAATTACCTCTAAATCTTAGTGCTGCATGGGCTTCTTCCACTGTCGAAATATACTGATCAAAAACTCGCAATGGTAAAAAGCTCTGCAACGCATCAGCATCGTAGGTTGGCCTAAACCGACGAGAATGACGACCCGAGGCGGCTTTGAATTCCCGTGACCAGAAGTAGGC
>CBDTWQ010000206.1:0-4227 GCA_965364115.1 uncultured Gammaproteobacteria bacterium
TAGCTGCCCCTTTAATTGAACGATTAAAAAGTTTAATTATTTAAATAAACTATTTAAATATCAAACTGAAAGACTGACTCAAGCGACCTCATCCTTGAGCTTGAATTCACTAACGACCACGTTCAGCTGCTGCGCCTTGGTCATCAACTCATCGGCAATCAGAGTCGATTTGGTGGCATTTTCTGCCGCCCTAGAGGCGGCTTTCGAAATGCCGGCTATATTGGTGCTGATTTGCTCATTGGTGCCTGACTGCACCTTCGCCGAATCGGCAATCGACTGAATCATGCTGTTGACTTCCTCAGTCGCATCACAAATCTGGCTCAAGCTTTCACCGGCATGTGACCCGCTGGAGACACTCGCCTCCACTTTTTTCTTGGCAATATTAATATGCTCCATCGCCTGTGAGGTCTCCGTCTGAATCGAGTTGATCGATGCCGAGATTTGTAAGGTTGCCGCGGTCGTGCGCTGAGCCAGCTCCCTCACCTCATCCGCAACAATCGCAAAGCCTCGACCATTCTCACCAGCTCTTGCCGCCTCGATGGCTGCGTTCAGCGCGAGCAGATTGGTTTGTTCGGCTATGTCATTGATCATATGAATATGCTGACCAATTTCCTCACCGCAGCGACCGAGGTTTTCAATCGAATCAGAACTCGCTGAGACTTCGTCGGCGATTGAATTGATTTCGACCACGATGCTGTCGACCGTCTCGCCACCTTTGCTCGCAACACTACCCGCCTCAAAACTGCGACTCGATGCCAAGGAACTATTCTCAGCCACCTCGACAGAAGTTTGAGACATTTCCTTTATCGCACGAGTAATTTCTGTGACACCGGTGTTCTGCTCTTCAATGCTATCGGCCATCGCCTTGTTCGACTCAGAGATTTGCTGCGTCGCGAACGACACCGACTCGGTTGCTTCTGCGACCTGCCTGACCATTTTCCTCAATGACGAAGACATCTCGTTGGTTGACCCAGTGAGTTTGCCAAGCACGTCTGTCGTTTCAATCTCAAGGTCAGGACCGGTCAGATCACCGTGAGCAATGGCGCTGGCGCGGCGTTGAATTCGTTCGATCGGTTTGACGATCGACGACATCAACATCATCGAAGTCAAAATCGTCAAGAAAACCACCAAAGCTGAGCCGATGAAAATTGCATTCTGCGACCAGGATGACAACGCAGCCGCTTCGGTTTGACGCTGCTCCATCAAAGTTGCCTCACGTTTTATAAAAGTCGCGATTTGGCCACGAAACTTATCAAAATATTGCTTGCCTCTGGCCTTACCGACTTCGCGTGACACGTCGGTCATATCAAGTGTGTTTCCAATTTCTGACCTGAGTTTTTGGTTTTTAATCAGAATGTTGTTGTCCCATGTATCGATCGTGGTGCTCATATCGTTCAACAGCACCACCTGAGATGGGTTATCACTAACCACTCCCTTTAAATGGTCGAGCCGATCGAAAAACGCTTTCTTACCATTCTTATAAGGGTCTAAAAATTCGGCCTTACCGGCCAACAGATAACCTCGCATGCCAGTTTCCATGTCAACCGCTGCTGCCAAGATGTTGACCGCCTGTGCAATCACTTCGTAGGTATGAGTCACCGCTATCAGTGCTTCATCATAGGTTGCTCGGTCGTTGGCATAATCAATTTCAGTTAGAAATTGCTTACGTTGAACTAACAGCCTTTCTTCACGATCAGCGAACCGGGTGATTTGACTGCGAAACTTGTCAAAGTATTGCTTGCCCTCGGCTTTAGCGACTATACGCGACAAGTCGATCATGGTGCTGCCATCCCCAACCTCGCGACGAGTTTGGATTATTGGTTCGGTGACCTCAGTTTGCCATTCTCCAATTGTCACTGCGATGTCATCAAGCAGATTAACCTGAGAGGGATTATCGCTAACCGTATTTTTCAGTTCCTCAAGCTCTCGATCAAAGGCACCCTTACCCCCCTTATAAGGGTTTAGAAAACTCTCTTTACCGGCCAGCAAGAAGCCCCTCATACCGGTTTCCATGTCGACCGCATTAGACAGTAAATGTGTCGCCTTGCTTATAACTGTATGTGTGTGGTCCACCCATTTATTGGCATTCTCCAAATGCGTGGACGCATAATAGCTAATGCCGCTGATAATAAAGATGTAAATCACCGGCAAAGTGACGGTGATTCCAACCTTTTGTTTCAGACTAAGTTTACTGAGGGACATTTGAAGAACTCCGAAAAAATAAAACTATGTGACCGTTTTTTCGGCGGGTTTTGTAAATCTTTAACTATTTCTGTAGAAAAGCAGAAAGATTAATGAAATCAGTTCCACCGAAGGCGTTGGATTAGCGTAGGAAATTGAAAAGAGACGAGCTAGAAATTCGCGCAAACACCGCCTGCGCGGCATCGAGGGTGGTCTGTTCTAAGGTCAATTGGCTGATCGCCTCGGCAAGATCAGTATCGCGCAACGCCGACAAAGAAGTCTTGGTTGCAAGGATTTGCGCATCGTTGACATCAAACTGACTTTGCAGTGCGTTTAAGCGACCACCGACGTTGCTGCGGACCTCAAGCACTCTCCCTAAAAACTGATCAAGATCGTCGAGAAACTCGGAAGCGTTCGCCGAGCGTTGACTGCCCGAACCGGAAGCGCCTAAAGAGCTGGATAAAATCTGCATTGATTCAAAGATGTCTTTATATTGGCCTTGCTGAATGGTAAACACGTCACCCGTCGCCGGGGCTCCGGTGATCGAACTGCGAATCCCCTGAAATTCGATGGTTTCGCTGTCGGTGTAGCTAGCCGCCGTCACAATATTGGCGCCGAGCCCTAGGTCATAGACGTCATAAGTGCCTGCCGCGGTGAACCGAATTTCATACTCGCCTGGCGCGTAAACGGATGCATCAATGACCTGCGCCGGTGCAATCACGCCGCTACCGGTGTTGGCCGCAGCGGCAATCTCATTGAGACTGGTTGCACTGCTCAACTTAAGAAACACTTCCTGCCCTGGGTCATCGACCAGCACCTGGCGAGCCTCACTGATTTGCAGTGAACGCTGCCCTTGGTCGCCGTTATAGACCACATGGTTGATCGAACCCGTCGACTGATAACTGAATGGCGGTTGTTGATTTTGAAATCCAGCAAATAGATAGTCGCCATTGGTGTCGCGAGTGTTGGCCATCGATAACATCGCATCGAGCTGATCTTCGAGCTCGATTCCAATAGCCTGCAACGCGGTGTCGCTAAGCGACCCGTTGTTAGATTGAATCGCCAGCTCGCGCAGGCGGAAAACGATGTTCTCAACCCCAGCTAAGGCCGTTTCTTCGAGATCGAGTCGCGCCTCAGCGAGGCCGATGTTCATCTGGTATTGCAATTTCAACGCAATACTTTGTTCCATTTCCAGCACTTTAGAAGCGGCTGATGGGTCATCAGAAGGCCGGTTGATACGCTGACCGCTGGATATCTGTTGCTGCAGCTTGGCCAGTTTCACCTGCTGCTGCTGAAAGGCTTCAATCCCTTGGGTATAGATCTGGGTAGTAGAAATTCTCATCACTAACGACTCATGTTGATCATCGCGTCAAACATTTCCTGGGCGGTCGCAATAATTCGCGCGGCGGCCTCATAGGCTTGCTGATAACGGACTAGGTCAACTGCTTCTTCGTCCAAGTTGACCGAAACTTTAGAAGATCGGCGCTCAGCTGCTTGCAATCGCAGCATTTGCTGCGCATCTGCTTCAATTTGAGCCGAGAATGTTTTTGCACCAACCGTTCCAACCAAAGCGCCATAGGCTTCCTGATAGTTCGCGTTACCGCCATCGAAAATGCCGATGTTTTGCAGGTTCGCCAAGTTCAAGGCATTTCGATTGTCGCCGGTGCCATCCTGATTAGATTCAACCACCAGCGCATCGCCCGCGGCTGGCGCGCCTTCAAGCGAAACCTGCCAGCCATTCGACTCAACCGTCATGTTGTTGCTAAAAGCAATCGCAGCTCCCGCTACATAGGCAACCCCGTCAACCACCACGTCGGCATCCACACGAAAGGTGGCCGGTGGATCATCAAAAGTAAAATTGACGGTGTTCAGTAAATTCGGATGGGTGACGTCGCTGACGACGCCTGGGCTGATCGCTAGACTGCCAAGATTCATCAGCGAAGCATTACTTCGAATCGGCAGCGCTGCCGCAATCGCGGTTGGGTCTGTCTGCGAAACCTGCAGCGCAGCCGCGCCGGCGAGGGTCGGCTTGATCAGGAACTCATC
>CBDTWQ010000207.1:0-4223 GCA_965364115.1 uncultured Gammaproteobacteria bacterium
CTAGTCCATTGGTACTTCCGAGTTGGAAGTCGATCAAAAAGACGTCAAATGACAATTCTATGAGTTGCTGCATAGCATTTTCGGCACTATCGGTACGGTGCAGATCGAGACTGCTTCCATAGGCTTTTTTCAGTAAACGATTGATGATCATGAAGTCGATTTCATCGTCTTCGACTAAAAGAATGCGCATATTCGAGTCGAAATCATGCTCTAGGTAGTTAGCAATCGGGATCACTTCAGTCACCGCGCTGCAGTCCTAACGCAAGTCGGATTGGAACCGTTAAAGCCGGCCTCTTTTGCTGAAAACCATCCGTTTTGAGGTCTGCGGTAATCTGGATAGATTTTGTTCGCCGCTAGTTGATTAGCCAATGTTTGATTAGACAATGGTTGAGTTAATGCAGCTGGATTCAATGGGGGATTAATGATGATTTCCGGAGCCTCTCAACTATCAATGCGAAATTGTCGGTGAATGTAAAAGTAGAGAATTTACTCGTTGATTTATGCTGATAAAAGGCGCCATGACATCCATTGACAATGGCAGCACGTCATTTGACGCTACAACTCCCATTTCAAAAGGGTTTTCTTGAGTGTTAATCAGCATGCACTCTATCCGCCTAAACTATTCAGTTGGTTATCGTTGGTGTCTCGGCTGAAATGACGAAATATTTAGCTGGTTTCTAACATCACCTTAGGTTATCGAAGTGCTGGTCGATAGTGAGCAGAAGAAGTTAGCCACGCTGACGTTGTTGAGATGATTGGATTTATCTTAGTTGGAAAATACAACTTTGGATCTTTTCGGTCGCCGATTCGACCTAATCTGGAATGGCTCTGAGCGGACTTCACCCTGATGTGGAAGATATTCGAAGTCGACATTCTGATGAGAGATAAAATGATGAAACGTTTATTAATTGTGTATGTGTTGGTGGGTCAGTTCATGTGTCTGCAGAGCGCAGTGGCGCAAGGTGACCGTTACAAAATATACCTGGATGCCGATTTTTCAAATCACCTCGAATCGTCTGTATCGATTGAAAGAGGCTTGATCGTAGCACTGGATGCTTCGGGTTTTAAGTTGATGGGCAGGGAAGTCGAGTTGGTGCGTAAGGATCACCGTGGCAATTCGGCGCGCAGTGAAAGACACATCCAGCAATATCTGAACGATCCTGATGCACTGCTGATGGTATCCGGCATTCATTCCCCACCTTTGTTGGCGCATCGAGAAAAAATTAACCAAGAGGGCGTTCTATTTCTCGTGCCCTGGGCGGCCGCCGGTCCAATTACTCGATATCCGTCGAGCGTAAACTGGATTTTTCGCTTGTCGGTCGACGATAGCAAGGCAGGCCAAGTCATTGCTCGCTATGCGGTGGAAGAACGGCAATATAAGAATCCATTTCTGATATTGGAAAATACGGGTTGGGGGAAGTCAAACGCCAAGACCATGTCGCGCGCCCTGCAAGACTTGGGCATTAGCAATTTCAAGATAGGTTGGTTTGACTGGAGCTTGAAAGAAGCAGGGGCTCGGTCGCTCGCCAATCAAGCTCGCGAAGCCGGCGCCGATGTGGTTTTTCTCGTTGCCAACGCGTTAGAGGGTAAGAAAATTGTTAATGCTCTGGCCACTTTGCCGACAGAAAGTAGACCGCCCGTTCTTAGTCATTGGGGCATTATTGGCGGAGATTTCCATAAGCAGGTAACCCACTCGGTTAGGGAAGACATTGGGCTGAGTTTTATTCAGACTCGGTTTTCGTTCATCGGCAAAGATCTGGATGACTTTGAAAGCATGGTGCTTGAGTCAGCCAAGTCACTGTTCCCTGAGATAAAGACGCCAGCTGATATTCTGGCACCCACCGGTTTTATTCACGCGCATGATTTGGGCCGTTTGATGATCGAAGCATCGAAGCAGGTTGAATCGAATCTGCCGATCACGATCACGCGAAAACGGCTGAGAGCGGCACTCGAAGATATCAAAAAACCGGTCCGGGGTTTGATCAAAACTTATCGTAAACCGTTTTCACCTTATTCCGACTCTCAACCCGACGCGCACGAAGCCCTTGGCATCAGCGATTTCGTGATGGCATCGTTTGGTGCAAAAGACGAGATTGTTCTGGACAGTTGGAGGTTTAAGTAGTTTGTAATGGAACCGCCTATTCCTATCCAAGTTCCTATTCAGGTTCCAGACCTTAGACTTTATTCTCGACGATTATTCGGTTTTATATTGTCTATTATATTGCTAATGAGTGTGGGGTTTGCGCTGATTTCATCATTTTTAATTAAAGACAGTCTCGATCAATTCTATTCCAGTTACGTGGATCTTGAGGCCACTTACCTCGAAGACAGTTTGAATGAAGTCATCAAATCCAAACTTTCGAACATGAAGGACATTGCTAGCCTGCCCTTAATCGTTAATTCGGTGATGCATCCGGAACATGACCATGGTTTTTTGGAGGATTTCATGGAAGACCTGAATATTCAAGAAAGTCGCGTGAAATATGTTTTATTGGATATCAATGGCAATGTAATTCAGTCAAATGCGGCTGACTTCAGCCTTGATTGGCGTGGGCAGGATTGGATTAACCATCTCATTGAGGGCGACCAACCGCAGTTTGTCCAGCTCCTTAGCAGTGACGATAAAACGATGGTCTTAATCGCAGTGCCGGTCAATTATAACCGTCATCCTGAAGGCGTATTGGTGGGTTTGCTGCCATCTAATCTAGAGCAAAGGTTTAGTAAACTGTTGCAAGACAGACCGCTTTTCGCGGTGATCTATTCGAATGGCACGCTGGTTGAAGAATTCGGCGCCCAGCGCCAAACGGAATCAAGCAAGGTAAGAATCGACTTGCCACTGGTCAATGGCGCGCTGGAAGTTGAAATTTATAAAACGGAAATCGATCAAATTCTGTTTAATCTGACAGCGACCGTGTTGGTTGTAGTAGGCACTTTTTCGTTAATTTTTGTCTTGGTATTCAGACGATTGGGTCAGACCTTGTTTGTTAAACCGCAAAAGATGATTGAAGAGTCTGTTTTTCAATCTCTTGAAACCAACCGAAAACTCAGTGCGGTCAACGATGAGTTGGCGCAGTTCGCCTATCGCGCGTCGCATGACTTGAAAGCGCCACTGGTGACAACCCGAGGTTTGGCCGACTGCATTCTTATGGATATTGAAGATGGCGACCTTGACGAAGTCAAAATCAATGCATCAAAAATTGGCGAACATGTCGATCGTCTCGAAAAGCTGGTGGTTGATATTTTGGATTTAGCTCGAGCCGACCTCGAAGTTTCCAGCAAGGAAGCCATCGACCTGGAATATCTGGTGGTTGATATTAGAAAACGCTTAGAAAAATCTTGCGTTGATAACGATGTTTCTGTTGAAGTCGAAATTGATCCCTTATTTGAGCTTTTTGCCTCCAAAACTAGAGTGACTCAGGTTTTGGAAAATCTGATTTCGAATGCGATTAAGTATCATGACCCAAAGAAGTTGAACCACTTCGTCAAAATAAATGCCACTTGCGACTCCGATTGGTCGGAAATCAGGGTCAGCGACAATGGCCTTGGCATTCCCGAAGAGTTTTCTCAACAGGTATTTCAGATGTTTCAACGGTTTCACCCCAATGTTTCCTATGGCAGTGGGCTAGGCATGTATATCGTCAAAAAACACGTCGATAGCATGCAAGCCGAAATGAGCTATAACAGCTCTACGGCAGGAACAGAATTCATCATAGCGATTCCAAAAACCTGAAGAGAGGTGAAAAACCATGTCATTGAGATCAATCCTAATAGTTGATGACAACCACGATGACCGCTATTTGCTGAAGCGGTTGATAAAAAAGGCCAATGTAACAGAGCAGATTTATGAGTCGGAAAATGGCAGGGAAGGCATAGACTTTCTTGCTCAATATGGTGAAAAATCAGTCAACCAGCCAGAGGGTTACCCACCGGTTTTGATTTTCCTAGATATCAATATGCCTATTATGGGTGGGTTTGAGTTCCTTGACGAATTCTCCAAACTGTTAGTCGAGAACGAGAATTTGAAATCAACGGTTCTAACTATGTTTACTTCGTCTGAAAATGAAGCGGAAAAACAACGCGCTCTTTCCTACGAAATGGTAAAAGGATACATGGTCAAAATGCCAAGATCATCCAGCGAGTTAAGCGACCTTTTGTCGCTACACTTCCCCGATTTGTAGGTGGATTTTCGCTGAGGTGAACCGCTATGCTTGAAAATGATCCGA
>CBDTWQ010000208.1:0-4219 GCA_965364115.1 uncultured Gammaproteobacteria bacterium
CGTCTAATCGGCGCACCTCCTGGATACGTCGGCTATGACCAAGGCGGGCTGTTGACTGAAGAACTAAACAAGCATCCCTATTCGGTGGTCCTACTAGATGAGAT
Organism: uncultured Gammaproteobacteria bacterium; assembly: GCA_965364115.1. GTDB lineage: Bacteria > Pseudomonadota > Gammaproteobacteria. Next base: position 105 of record CBDTWQ010000208.1, read on the forward strand.
CGAAAAAGCTCACCCTGACGTTTTCAACCTTTTGCTGCAGGTGATGGACAGTGGCAGTTTGACCGACAGCAATGGGCGAAAAGCTGATTTTCGCAACGTTATTCTGATCATGACTACCAATGCTGGCGCCGAACAAATGTCGCGTGCCTCGATGGGTTTCACCGTGCAGGACCATACTCTAGATGGCGGTGAAGCGATCAAGAAATTGTTCAGCCCCGAGTTTCGTAACCGGCTCGATGCGACGATCCAGTTTAAGGCCCTCGATAACAAAGTGATCTTAAACGTAGTCGACAAGTTCCTGATTGAGCTTGAATCACAATTAGAAGCCAAAAAGGTCAGCATGACAGTGACCGATAGCGCACGTCGCTGGTTGGCTGAAAAAGGCTATGACCCAAAAATGGGGGCCCGCCCGATGGCGCGCGTGATTCAAGATGAAATAAAGCAGGTGCTGGCAAATGAGCTGCTGTTTGGCAGCCTAAAGCAAGGCGGCCGAATTAAGATCGGAGTTAAGAACGACAAGCTGGATTGTAAAGTCTTAAAGTCGCTGACTGAAAAAGAAGAAGCTCCAGTCGACTGAGTCCTTGCGTGATTACCTTTCGCGAAAGGTAATTCTCCCTTTGGTTAGGTCGTAGGGCGTCAGTTCGACGGTGACCGTGTCACCCGTCATAATTTTGATATAGTGCTTGCGCATTTTGCCTGAAATATGAGCAGTGACAACATGGCCATTCTCGAGCTCAACTCGGAACATGGTATTTGGCAAAGTGTTTTTGACCACGCCTCGCATCTCGATATGATCGCCTTTTGGCATTTGGGGCTTCGCTAGTAGTTTAAAGCGCGCCATTATCCATTATTTATCTCCTATAGCAATAGAGCGATTAACGCAAGCCAACACCCTGTGATACCATTGCTCTGTCAACAATCTCGCACACTACTTTATGACCAAACTTGCTTACGTTTTCCCAGGTCAGGGATCTCAGTCCGTCGGCATGATGAATGCCTGGGAAGATTATCAGCCAGTGGCGAGGGAAGTCTTCACCGAAGCAGCCGACGCACTTGGCTATAACCTCTGGAATATTGTCAACAATGGGCCACTAGCGACCCTCAATCAAACCGAAGTCACTCAACCAGCAATGCTTTGTGCCGGTGTTGCCAGTTGGCGCATCGCGCAGGCCGATCTCCCACCAGCTTCGCTGATGGCGGGCCATAGTTTAGGCGAATATTCCGCGCTGGTTTGTGCCGGAAGCCTTAGCTTATCCAGTGCTGTGCGACTAGTGGCTCAACGCGGCCAGCTGATGCAAGCGGCGGTTGCCGCGGATGCAGGTGCCATGGCCGCGATAATTGGCCTCGAAGATCAAATCGTTATCGATATTTGCGCGAATGTCGAGCCCGGCATCGTCGAGGCAGTAAATTTCAATGCACCGGGGCAGGTGGTGATTGCTGGTGACATCAAGGCGGTCGAAAAAGCGATGGCGAAGCTTAAAGCGAAAGGCGCCAAACGCGCATTGTTGCTGTCCGTCAGTGTGCCATCTCATTGTTCGTTGATGAAGGATGCCGCGCGTCAGCTTGCCGCAGAGCTAGAGATGACCGCCTTAGAGATGCCAAAGTTGTCAATCGTTCATAACCAGCATGCGGGCATCGCCGAATCGGTTGAAGAAATTCGTGAGCGGCTTCAGATGCAGCTTTATCAACCAGTTAAGTGGGTCGAAAGCGTGCGCTTCATGCATCGTTTTGGGGTTTCCACCCTAGTGGAATGCGGCCCTGGTAGAGTGCTAACGGGGCTTACCCGACGGATAGAAAAGTCAATTAATGCCTATGCCGTTTACGACGCAGATAGTTACGAAAATGCGCTCGATACCACCCAGCTTTATATAAGACAAGATTGAGGAATACAGCATGTTGTCTAATCAAGTAGCGCTTGTCACAGGCGCCAGTCGAGGTATTGGACGAGCGATTGCCGAAGCCCTAGGCAAAGAAAACGCAACCATCGTTGGTACCGCTACTTCAGATGAAGGTGCGGCAAAAATCACCGCAACTTTTGCCGCCCTGAAGATCAAAGGGGTAGGGATGAAGTTGAATGTGGGTGACTCAGACTCTGTTTCGAACTGCCTGAAACAAATAAAAGAAGCGTTTGGATCGCCCGACATACTGGTTAATAATGCCGGCATTACTCGCGATAATCTGCTGATGATCATGAAAGATGATCAATGGGAAGACATCATCAACACGAATCTGACTTCGATCTTCAGAACTAGCAAAGCCGTGGTGCGTCCAATGATGAAAAAACGAAGTGGACGAATAATCAACATTTCCTCAGTGGTCGGCGCTACCGGAAACGCCGGCCAAACGAATTATGCCGCAGCCAAAGCTGGGTTGGTCGGATTCAGCAAATCCTTAGCTCGAGAGATCGGTTCAAGAAACATAACGGTTAACACCGTTGCACCCGGTTTCATCGACACCGACATGACCCAAGCATTGCCACAGGAGCAGCGAGATGCACTCGCTGCTCAAATACCCTTGGGACGACTTGGAAGTGCCGAAGAAGTGGCTGCCGCAGTGGTATTTCTTGCCTCTCCTGCAGCGGCTTACATCACCGGAGAGACCATTCACGTCAACGGTGGAATGTATATGGGCTAGCTCATATACCACTGCATTCAGGATAAACAGTTGAATTTAAAGCACATAATTGAGATAAAAAAATTTACAAACTTAGTGGCAACTAAAACTGCTTTTCACTACAATATTGGCGCTTAAGCTATCGAATTATAAACTTGGAGAAACTCTCAAATGAGCTCTGTAGAAGAACGTGTTAAAAAAATTGTTGCGGAACAATTAGGCGTTAAAGAAGAAGAGGTGACCAACAAAGCATCATTTGTTGATGACTTGGGTGCGGACTCCCTAGACACCGTAGAGCTGGTTATGGCACTCGAAGAAGAATTTGAAACTGAAATTCCGGACGAAGAAGCGGAAAAGATCACCAGTGTTCAACTCGCCATTGATTACGTCAACGCCAATTTGTAGTCGCCTTTTGGCGCCATCAATTTGGTGTCATTAATGTGGTAAAATGTTCAATTCAGAGGTGCCGCTTATCATCTTCGCATGCTAAGCGGCATTTTCGTTTTTTGCCCAAGATTAAGCTGATAAGAGGATCACACATTGTCTAAACGTCGTGTAGTAGTAACCGGGCTTGGCCTGTTGACGCCAGTAGGCAATACAGTCGATGATTCCTGGCGCAATATTGTTGCCGGTAAGAGTGGCATTGCAGCCATCACTGAATTTGATGCGAGCCAATTTACAGCGCGTATTTCTGGCTCTGTGAAGGGTTTTGACGCGACTCAATACATTACTCCGAAAGAAATGAAAAAAATGGACACCTTTATCCATTTTGGAATTGCAGCGGGAATCCAGGCACTCGACGATTCAGGGCTTGAAGTCACCGAAGAAAATGCGGAACGTATCGGCGTAGCGATTGGCTCTGGAATTGGTGGGCTACCCTTTATTGAGCGCAATCGAGATGCCTTTGTTGCCGGTGGACCGAGAAAAATATCACCCTTTTTTGTGCCTAGCTCGATCATCAATATGGTCTCGGGAAACCTCTCGATCATGCGTGGCCTGAAAGGCCCTAACATCTCTATTGTCAGCGCCTGCACCACGGGTGCCCATAACATTGGTGATGCGGCTCGAATGATTTCTTACGGTGATGCTGACATGATGCTCGCCGGCGGTGCCGAGATGGCCACCTCCGCTCTGGGCGTAGGCGGGTTTGCCGCGGCACGTGCACTGTCCACCCGCAATGACGACCCTGAAGCGGCGAGCCGCCCATGGGATAAAGACCGAGATGGTTTTGTCCTTGGCGACGGTGCTGGTGTCGTAATGCTCGAAGAATATGAAATGGCCAAGGCTCGAAACGCTAACATCTATTGCGAGCTGGTTGGCTATGGAATGAGTGGTGATGCCTACCACATGACTTCACCGTCATTAGGCGGCGAGGGTGCTGCCCGATGCATGAAAAATGCGCTAAAAGATGCTGAGTTAAACCCTGAAGATGTGCAATATATCAACGCTCATGGCACCTCAACACCCGCGGGTGATGTCGCTGAAACAGCGGCACTCAAGCT
>CBDTWQ010000209.1:0-4214 GCA_965364115.1 uncultured Gammaproteobacteria bacterium
TCTTTCTGGTTTTCTAGGGCAATTTCTTCGACTTCTACCTCAACCTGGATCGATCGATGACTCGACGGTGCGACATTGGCTAATCGGAACTCGAGAAAGCGACAGCAAAGCTTCAGCGCCACTGCCGGCGCAGCTCACTTGGCAACAGGCTTCGCGGCCCACAAACATTCTTCAAATGTTGCGACTGTTTGCCAACGAGAGCAATCTTCTGAACGAATTGCAGCAACTGTTGAAGCTAAAAATCGAAATCACTCCTGAGCAAAGCAGTGCGCCTAAAACTCAAGCACATGAAGCGTTACTGAACTTAGTCAGGGAATCTAGCTTACTAGCCGAGCAGATATTATCGCAGCATCTTTTGCGTCAAGTCAGCGCTGGGCTTCAGCAGGAAACTCAACAGCCTCTCACACTCAGCTTTTCACTGCCGTTTGTTGACGCTGACAAAGCTAAGTCGATTGAAATCGACTTGAGCCAAGACGACCAAAACGACAACGAGGCCGATCAGCATTGGGAGATTCGAATCCGATTTGATTTCAGCGGTTTGGGCCCGATCGATTGTCATATCACACTTCAAAGCGTTGACGTTGCGGCTAGTTTCTACGCCGAAAACGCGCAAACCGAGCGCAGCATCAGCGCCGAATTACCCGCGTTGCGAAAGCAGTTGCGCCGAGCTGGATTCAACCCAGGGGAACTGCAGAGCTTTGTTGGCAAACTGCGGCGAGAAGAACCCCACCGAGCTCTTCGTTTTTCTGATTCGCTAGTCGATATCGAGGTCTAAGGATGAAAAAGTTAATCTCATCTAAACCAAAATCTCCTAGATCAGCGCCTCATAAATCAAGACAATTTGCGATCGCGCTCGAATACGATGGTTGCGATGCACCCCGGGTAACTGCAAAAGGACAAAACGAGATTGCTGAGTTAATTTTGAGTCTCGCCGCCGAGGCTGAAATTCCAATTCATCAAGACGAAGAGCTGGCGATGGTGCTAGAACAACTGGATCTAGGCGAGCAGATTCCAAATTCTTTATATCTAGTGATTGCAGAGGTTTTGAGCTTTGCCTACCGACTGTCTGGCAAACATAAACCCTTCATGGACGAGATCAGGCCAAAACAGCGATAGCCTCGCCATCGCAGCGCGATTAAATGCTATTTTGAAGTCGACGAAATGTTCGAAGGAAAGGGTATCGGACTTGCCTGATGGAACTGGGCTCATCGACGGAGCTGGGCCCATCGACAGAGCTGGGCCCCATCGACAGAAATCAGGCCAACACCACCCTGGTAACGATTTAATTCAGGCGGCGCCTGCTCTTGCCTCGGCAAGCAAGCCGAGAATCGTGCCCGCCAGTTCGGCGGGTTTAAACTTCGGCACATAAGCATCGACGCCAACACTCTCACCCAAGCTCTGATTAGCAGTGGCACTCAGCGAAGAATGCATCACAACCGGAATACCGTTAAAACGAGGGTCTTCTTTGACCTTACGCGTCAAGACATAACCATCCATCTCGGGCATTTCGATGTCGGTTAATATCAAATGGATTTCATCGCGCACATGCCTGCCTGCATTCTCCGCATTCTCGGCCAATTCAACTAACTTATTCCAAGCTTCCAGCCCATTCACCGCACTAATAGAGGTGACCCCCATTTCTTCGAAGGTTCGCTTAATCTGGCCCCGTGCGACGCTCGAGTCATCCGCAAAAATAATATTGTAGTTTTCATTAGTAACAACCGGCAAGCCGTTAAAGACATTTTCATCCTGATAGAGTCCAGCCGCTTCGACCAGAATTTTCTCAACGTCCATGATCATCACCAAACCCTTATGATCAACTTCTGTGACCGCGGTGATCAGCCCACCATGCTCGCTGTCCATAATTTGGGGGGGGGTCTTGATGTTCTCCCATGCAAGCCGCTCAATGTTATCGACCGAGTTCACCAGAAACCCTTGAATGCTGTTGTTGTACTCTGTAACGATCATTATGTTGGCAGCGTTGTCACCTTTGATTCCGCAATACTTGATCAGGTTGATCACCGGAATGGTGCTGCCACGAATGCTGACCATTCCTTCGAGCACGTCTGGCATTTCTGGAGCTCGAGTGATTTTAGGAATCAAAATGACCTCTCGGACCTTGAACACGTTGATGCCATAAACTTCTTCTTGGCCATTCGCTTCATCTTCACCGAGACTAAACAGCAAGATCTCGATTCGATTGGTCCCAGCAAGCTGGGTTCGTTCGTCTACTGATTGTAATATCTGGGACATGGCTTCATTTCACGTTGTTGGGTTTGCGCTCGAAATCTAATTCAGTTTGATTACTACTGCTTTAGGCATTTTCCAAACTCCTGCAATTGACTTCGGACTTACACGGGTTAACGTCCGATCGGATTTAAACTTTAGAAAAATTTCGCTCGCTCAAATAGCATCACAACGAGTCATTCACGCTTGATGATCGAGCCAGTCGTTGAACAGCTGCAAGATCTTGCAAAATTGTTTATTTAGTCTTTACGTTGGTCCTCGGCAGCCAAGATTTCCTGCGCGCCTATGATTAAACGTAGGTATCGACTATTTTCGGCGTTTTTGGGTCTGCTTTCTTACGCGGCTCTGATGGCGATTGGAGCCTGGGCATCGGATGCTTTTTTTTCGGTGCCTGCTTGGCCAGCGAGGTTCGATGAACAGATCTAATCAGCGGCGGGTCCACGTTATAAGGCTCAACTTTTGGTTAGTCGACATCGACCAGTTCAAGTTCATTGTCGGGTAAAAGCTTGTCGACATCGATAAGAGTCAGCAGGTCGTTCTCTCGACATACAACACCGTGAATGAACGATGAAGTTGTTTCAGAACCAACATTAGGCGGCGGTTCAATCTTGCTATTCTCAATTTCAACCACTTCCGCCACACTATCGACCAGAATTCCCAACTTCGCATTGTCTTTAAAACCTACCACAATAATACGCGTCAGCGGCGTGCTTTCGATTTCTGGAAGTTTAAAACGATCTCTAGCATTGACAACGCTGACCACGTTACCACGCAGATTAATCACCCCCAGCACATAACATGGCGCACCCGGCACAGGGGTGATTTCGGGTTCACGCAATATTTCTTGAATATGCAAAACGTCGATCGCATATATCTCATTTTCCAAAGTAAAACTAACGTACTGAGTGCATTGCTGAGTGATTTTGACAGCTTGGCCAGTCATTGCTTATTCCACGGGTATCTTACAAGAGGTTTTATCGACCGATGATCGAAATAATTGAGGTAAGCTTTCAACATTCCATTCTCGCGCATTATATAGATCTCCGAAAAACAGCACCATTTTGTTTTAAACGACTGTTTAATAAAGATATTTTAAACACTCGTGATTTTCTCAATTCAGTCAATAGTATTAACCACTTCGGCCTGACTGCGAGTTACTAGCTAAACCGCGACCGCAGATCTGCCTTCTTTGGCCAGGGTTTGCTCAAACAAAGAACGATAAGCAATATTGCCTTTAGATTTAGGTGCATATTCAGATAACGGGACACCTGCTTTACTGGCATCGCGAAATTTGGTGTCAATTGGGATCACCGAGTCCCAGACGTGGGGGGCATAAATTTCACGCATTTTTTGTAATGCATCGATAGATGCACGGGTTCGCTTATCATACATTGTCGGAACGATCAGATAAGGCGTGGTTTTTTGCAGCGATTTCTCAACCATCGCCAAAGTCCGAACCATCTGAGCTAGGCCATTAATCGACAAATAATCAGTCTGAGCTGGAATGATCAACTGGTCACAAGCTGCTAGGGCATTGATCATCAAGGTGCCAAGCATTGGTGGACAATCGATTAAGACCTGATGGAATTTGTCGGCAATCGCTTCGATTGCCCGCGTTACCACCAATCCTTTGCCAACCGCCGCAGTCATTTCACGGTCATATCGTGCCAGCACTGAAGACGCGGCGAACAACCAAGTGTTAGGCAATCGCGTTGGCAACAACATCTTGGCAATTTCGGCTTGGCTAGTGGTAGGCTCGGCAAACAAGCTATGAATGCCGGTCTCGATTTGCGCAGGTTCATAACCTAAATAGTTGGTTAACGAACCGTGTGGGTCGAGGTCAACCAATAGTTGTCGCCCACCACCCTGGCTAAAATGACCTGCCAATGAAATTGCAGTGGTGGTCTTGCCAACACCGCCTTTCTGATTAATAACAGCCCAGGTTCTCATCGCTTGATACGCTTTTA
>CBDTWQ010000210.1:0-4208 GCA_965364115.1 uncultured Gammaproteobacteria bacterium
TGTTGATCAGGGGTCGACGAGAAGCTGAAGTCTCTGCTCGCCATTGCTTGTCGAGGGATATAATCTCAGAATCTGACAAATCGATGTTTTCCGAATTCTGAGCCTTTACATGACTCCAAACTACCTCTTTATTTAGCCAGTCTGGCACTTCATTTTTTGCCATCTCGACCAGGCTATCGGATATTTCGTCGGCGTTGGAAGCTGCACTAAACAGTCCGAGTGATAGGCCGAACAAGGCAAATAAGAATTTTCTATTCATTAGGGTTCCTCTTTTGACTTTCCATTGGATCAGCGAATGCCCCGTATACTCGATAGGGCGTTAAGTAAGCCTCGGCTAATCGCCGCATATCTTTAGCGAATACGAGTAATTAATTAGACCGCTGCGGCGCTATCGGCGAATGATTCCACTCTGAGGGTTTGTTGCGTGCAACCGAACTGGGATTGCCAAATCTTGAAGGCGTAAAGCGCTATTATTGAATTCGAACGCTCAACAAGGCCGGCAGCTAAATGACTGCAGCCCGACTAACACCTGAACGATCAGACTGAGCGCTTCGAGTGAGCAAATTTAACCGTGTCACGATAGGCGATAATCCGCGCTTTCAGCCCGGGGCATCCAGCGGTTGCGATGATCGCCGCCATATCTGTGGCACGCGTATCTCGGCGCGTCAGGGTGAACAATTGAGCCAATGCGCTAGTCGATAACACCGCGCTGCGCCGCTGCAACTGCGCCAGCTCGGCCGACCACTGATGTTGGCTACTGAGAGCCGTGACAAGCCCGCAGGTCAAACCCTCATCGGCGCTTAAGGTTTTGCTGTCAATCAATAAATCGCGGGCGGCGTCGGCACCGATCAAATCAGTCAAGCGTTGAGTTCCCAGAGCCAGTTCAAAATTCCATCCAGGCATTCGGAACTTCGTATCGGCGGTTGCGAGCCGTCGCCAACAGGCGGCAAACAAATCGGCGCCGGCACCAATCACCTGCCCTTGAGCCATCGCTACCACCGCAAAAGGCGCGTGGTAAATCAATTGCAACAGCGTCTCGATTCGCAGAAAACGCCAAAGCAAGTCACCCTCGCTCAAGTCGTCGAGGTCAGCGAGATCAAAGCCCGCACAAAAGTTTTTGCCATGGCCTTTGATTACACAAAGCCGCAAATCATCGGTTTCGGAGAGAACTCGAATCAGAGCCTCGACTAAATCAGAATTGAGCGCATTGGCTTGATCAGGGCGATTCAAAGTCAGGCTAAGCACGCCACCTTGATGCTCAACTTCTAACACTGACTGATTGCCTTGATCCATTCGAAACCCACCCATTAAAATCAATAATTATTCAACAAGGCATAATCGCCAAATGCCGAACATCAACAGGTATAGTTCATGCCTAAGCGTCCGCCATCGACATAGATAGTTTCGCCGGTGACATAGCTCGCTTTTTTGGAGGCAAGAAAGGCCACCACATTGGCTATTTCTCTCGGCGTGCCGATGCGCTTCAAAGGTGTACGACTCATGATGCGCTCCATCGCCGCAGGGTCCGAGTTCACTCCCGCTAACATTTCAGTGTCAATCGAGCCGGGGCCGACCGCGTTGACCCGAATATTATGCGGCGCTAAAGCCAACGAAGCGGCTTTGGTCATTTGCATGATGCCGCCTTTGCTCGCGCAATAAGCCACAATCGATGGAATCGCAACGACTGCATTGATCGACGACATATTTACGATCGCGCCCTCGATTTTATTCGCTACCATCGATTTAGCCGCGCGCTGCATCGATAGAAAAGCACCGGTTAAATTAATATCGATGACGCGTTGAAACTGCTCCAGCGAGGTCTCAAGAAAATCGCAAGGAGATGCAATCCCCGCGTTATTCACCAGAATCGAGATTGCCCCATGATCGGCCTCGATGGCATCGAACATTTGATTCAGCTGGGCACTGTCACCGATATCACAACATAGCCCTATCGCACCATTTCCGAGTTTTTTAGCCGCGGCCTGCACACCTTCGGCGTTGATATCGGCCAAAATAATCTTGGCGCCGTCTTCGGCAAGCGCCTCTGCACACGCGTAACCGATACCCTGTGCGCCACCAGTGACTAGCGCGAAATGTGATTGAGACATGTTGAGTTTCCTATGGTTTGTCTATACGACAATATTGTGGTCGATGGCAATAGTCTGTCAACCCAATCATCGCGTGTTTGATTCGCCTTAACTTGTCGCAGTAAAAGCGCCCTACTACACGTTGTTGTTTTGTAAGCTTGGAAATCATCGGCCTCAATCGCGGTTGCGAGTGCCTGGTTACACGGCGTAAAGACATTTCGAACGCCCAAAAATTCAAATATCGAATCCAAATTCGAATCCACCGCGCAGCGATGGTGCATCACAATGAAATTTGGTTCAAGATGGTGTTTTCCCACACCCTGATTAGCCGTTCATCAGACACTAGTTGAGGTTTAATTTAGATGACAACATGAATCGAACTCGACCTACTTCGCACCACTGGGGCTCTGGCTTGGCAGTGGTCAAAGACGGCAAACTAAATGAAGTCAAGCCGCATCCACAAGATCCTGACCCGTCACCGATCAATGGAAACATTATCGAGGGTGTCTATGGCAATGCCCGCGTGCGCAGGCCAGCGGTACGCAAAAGTTATCTTGAGCATGGCCCCGGCCAATCGACCGAGATTCGAGGCCAGGAAACCTTCGTCGAAGTCAGTTTTGATACTGCACTTGATTTGATTGCAGCCGAACTAAAGCGGGTGCGCAGCGACTTCGGCAATCAAGCAATTTTTGCAGGCTCCTACGGCTGGGCAAGCGCGGGACGATTTCATCATGCACAAAGCCAACTCAAACGATTTCTCAATGCTGCCGGCGGATTCGTTCGTTCCGAAGGCAACTACAGCTACCAAGCAGCATTGGTGCTGATGCCGCATATCGTGGGCAATTTTCGTGATCAACTTCGCGAGGCTACCCGCTGGAAAACCGTTGCCGATGAAGGTGAGCTGGTGCTGATGTTCGGCGGCCTACCATTGCGCAATGCGCAGGTTTCTGGTGGCGGAATTGGCAAACATCGGCTTCGCGATGATCTCTTAGCTTGCGCTAAAGCCGGAGTGCGCTTTATCAACGTCAGTCCGTTAAAAACGGATGCTTTGGCCGCGTTAAATGCCGAATGGCTAGCGCCTATTCCGGGCACCGACACCGCGATCATGATGGGCCTTGCGCACACGCTATTGACCGAACAAAAACAGGATCAATCATTTCTAGACCGATACACGGTCGGCTTCGACCGAGTTGCCGCTTATCTAATGGGCGAGCTTGATGGTGTCGTCAAGGATGCCGATTGGGCCGCGTCAATCTGCGGCATTCCGTCTACGCGCCTACGCCAACTAGCGCAACAGATAAGCGCATCAAGAACTCTCATTTGCATGACCGCAAGCCTGCAACGCGCACGATTTGGCGAACAGCCGGTGTGGATGACCGTCACCTTGGCCGCAATGCTCGGGCAAATCGGCCTGCCGGGCGCTGGTTATGGCGTAGCCTATGCCGCCGACGCGACCATCGGCACACTCGACCGACCGCTTAACTGGCCCACGCTGCCACAAGGCCACAACCCAGTTGAAGACTACATTCCGGTTGCCTGCGTCGCCGATATGCTGCTGAACCCGGGTGAAGCCTATCAATTCAATGGCGAAAATCGACACTACCCCGACATCAAGATGGTTTGGTGGGCCGGCGGCAACCCGTTTCATCATCATCAAGACCTCAGCCGCTTGCATCAATCATTTCAGCGCCCTGAGACGATTGTGGTCAACGAAGTTAACTGGACCGCGACCGCGCGCCACGCTGATATCGTGCTGCCGGTGGCCTCATCGATGGAACGCACCGACTTTGGCGCGGGCACACAAGACAACGTTCTCATTCCGATGCCGCAGATGATTGATCCGGTGGATGAAGCGCGCGAAGAATACGCGATTTATTGTGATCTCGAACAGCGCCTGGGTCTCGGTGATGCCTTCAGCCAGGGACGTTCAACAGATCAATGGTTGCAACAACTCTGGAGCGAATTGACGAGCACCGCGAAAGCCGAAGGTTATGACTTACCTGATTTTGATCAGTTTATTGAAGGCGACCTGCTGCATTTTGATGATCCAGCGCCCAACGCGGTGCTCTGGTCTAATTTTCGCCAAGACCCCGAGCGATATCCGCTGCAAACACCGAGCGG
>CBDTWQ010000211.1:0-4192 GCA_965364115.1 uncultured Gammaproteobacteria bacterium
AATACTCTAGAGCCTGACCGTCACCCACTCACCGGTTACGGGTGTCTGCAAAGAGCTGTCAAAGTTCTGGGGACGCAATACGGAACTATTTCCCATCAGGCATCAGTCCTGCTTTGCTCTGTTACTGAATACGACAACATAGTGGATTTATGTTCTGCGGAGCACAGGCATATAAATAATTCGGTATTGTGTCCCCATATTTCTGGGATTTGATTCGAGGCGAACCAAGCTCACAATCGCCGAGCTAATAGGGGCGCTCGCCTTAATAAAAAAAATTATACCAAAGATTGACCTCTTTATACTTTACTCGTGTGAGAAGGTTGCCCTGCAAGCTGCCTTAGAATATAAAAAAAACCAAAACCGTCTGGGTGACACACCCACGACGAGCCATTTCCTGATCCGTTCGTGATGCGATAAAAAACAAGAAACGTCAGGTTCAAGCCGAGTGTTGATTACCTATGTCGAATTGTCAGGGGTAATTTGGTCGAGTACCCAACGCAATAGCGGTCGCTGGTGTTGCCGATGATGCCAGATCGCAACGTAGGTGAAACCACTTGAATCACTGATTGGCAGCGATTTGACGCCATAATGTGCCTCGGCGTATTGGCAAATTCGACTCGGCAGCGCAACCAAAGTGTCGGTTTCTTCGATCAGGCTGGCTATGGTTAGGAAATAAGGCAGACGCAGGTGCACATCGGTGGACTCGACTCGACCGACGGCATCATTGTGCATCAAGTTCGTGCTTGGATAGAGCATTTCAGCCCGCGGCCAACCGGCTAAATCAGCCTCGTCCAAACTGCCATTCTGAGCAAACGTTTCGACCAACGGATGATCGATTCGGACTAGCAGCGAATAGTTTTCATCAAATAGTTTGCGGTAATGAAAGTCGCCCGGAATGTCGAAATTCGCATAGAGCGCAAAGTCAAGCTCACCCTGCTCGATTTGGGTGAATGCGGCAGGCGTGAAGTTGCTAATTTCAAGGCGAACACCCGGTGCCTGCAATAGTAGCAGACGATAAAGATGTCGGAGTACGGAGATAGTGCCATAGTCGGTGCTGGCGACGCGCAGCCTGGTGTGAACTCGACTAATATCGAACTCATCGGCTTCGAGCACGGCACTTATCGATTCCAACGCGATGCTCAGCCGAGGATACATCTGACTGGAAAAATCGGTCAGCGCATAACCCCGGTCTGCTCGCACCAACAACGGATCGCCTAGCAACTGGCGCAGTTTGGCGACCGCTCGGCTGGTGGCTGGCTGGCTCAAACCAATGTATTCGGCAGTATTGGAAATACTCTTGGATTCGAGCAAATACTTGAGAATCCGCAACGAGCGAACATCCAGTTGATCCAACGAGTTTTTAGCTTTTGGCATAGGCTGTAGATTATCACGCACTTCTTTTGGCTAGCCAGTAGTCGATGGAGAATTCATCTTTTAGCACTCGTTCGGAAAATGGGTGCTGCCTTTGCTCACCTACAGCAAGCTTTGGTTAAAATGATGCGTCAATGGGGTAATCACTTGATCGATGGTGATTGGGCTTTCATAAAACATCAGTTGATTGGCACCTTTAATCCAGTGCAGGCGCTTGTTTGAAGCTGGGATAGTCGAAAACAGTTGACGCGGGATCCTAGGCCCGGTGGCAGCACGATCAGCGTGAATCATAACCACATCAGTCTTGAGCCGAGTGAGTGTCTGATCGATCCGCCAGCCCCAAATTTCGGCTTCACTCATCGCGGTAATGCGGTTTTCCCATGTTCCGCGATGGGCAAGCCACGGCGAGTGGTTTGCCCAGGGGCGATACCAATCATCGATCAGCGGGTGGGTCAGCAATGCCTGATCGGAACCGGTGATGGGAATGTAGGCCACTTCGCCGGTTTGCTCGTAAACTTCGCGCGCCCGTTTAGCTCGTTGAATGCGCTGGGTGACGTTTTCGGTACTGCCAAGATACATTTCGGCCACTTCAGGCATTAGATAGTGCCCCGCCACCAGCGCCAGTGATTTGACTCGCGCGTCTCGCACTGTGGCTTCAATTGCCCAGTTCACACCTTGGCATATACCAACAATGCCGATGCGCTGCGAATCAATTCGATCATGGTTTGCGAGAAAATCGACCGATGCAATAAGATCCTCGATCTTGGCGCTGGGCAGTTCCAAACGTCGCGGCTCGCCACTGCTGGCGCCATGATATCGAGGGTCAAATATGAGTGCGGCTATGCCCTGCTGAACCAACCGTGACGCATATTGCAACGGTGATTGCTCCTTCACGAAAGCGACCGGGCCGATGATTGACACCGCCGCAAACGGCCCCTCCCCAGGCGGGAGAAACAACTGCCCGGCCAGGGTTTCGCCGTGACTGGATATCGACACAGTTTCCAGTTGATAGGACGCATTAGCCTGCGCTAGTGGCGGTTTAAACGCGAACAAGATTAGGCCGACGAATACAATGCTGGCGAGCCAGAGGCGATGTCGCAGATTGCGAGGGTTTTGGATAGACATAGGAATCTCCGAAAGCTGTGAATGATGACGGCTGCTAGTTCAGTTCGAGCAGCTTGGCGTGAGTCTGAAAACGTTGACCATCGGCGGTGATGAAGTTGGCGAACAGCTCCATCCGTTGGGTGTCGACAATATCGACCACATGTGTGCCGTCCTGCTCGCTCCAGGCCATGATAAAAATGCCCGGGTGAACATTCTGGCGATCCACAGTTTGGGTGCCTTTGAGGCCGGTGGTGCCGTCAGGCGTTTCCAGCCTTTCCCAGGCGATTTCGGTTTCGGCGTTGAAGTGCAGTTTGATTCGATAACCTGAAACGGTGTATTCAAATGTACGCCCACTCATTTGTGTGAAGGCCTCCATTTTTTGATCCCAGGCCGACTGATCAAACTCGCTGGCATTACCGACGGCATTGGCAAAAGGCGACGCGAGCATGGTGCTCAAAAGTAGAACTCGTAGGAAGATTTTCATATGATGACTCCGGATAGTTGAGGTTTAAGTGGCTAAGGCTTTCGCCATTTCAGTGATCAGTCTGCTTTCATCTTCTCCGCGCAGACGTCGGTAATTGAGTTTGAACAGCCAAGTTGCATGTTTCGCATCGAGATCTGTCTTGATTGCGAATCTGACCCAATGTTCATAGCCAGAATAAGAAAACGATTGCGCGAAACCGGCCTCAACCAGTGGGTCACGCAAACAACGATTCGTCGCCAGATGCACCCAGCCGTCGAGGTGGATATGCCCCAATTCGAAGTTCCCAAGGTAGAAATCGGCACCGTCGATTTCGCCCTTGTGATGCAAATGCCAATGTGTCGCAGCAACAATGCCATCCCACTTGGCCACCGCGGCCACAGTGTTTTGTTGTGGTAGGTCGAGTGTTGGTAGGGTTGCAATTGGCCCTTTTTGCCGCAATGACATTTCCACTGGTGTTCTTCGGATGATGAATTCAGTTAAAGCCTAACATCTGACAAACGCAAGTGAATACCGCTATACGCATAGACAATATGCAAAACGCGAATGGAATCGTTTTACGCTGAAAGCCACTGATTGGAAGATGGATCGAGTTCGCTCAAATCACCAAACAGTCGGTTCCATTCATCTGTGAAAGTTGGGTTCTAGTTCGATCTAAAAGCCTGTCTCGCTAAGGTTTGTTTCGATTGAAATCAAAGCACCCTGAATCGACACACCTCTGCCATCGATTCGGGGTGCTTAAACGTAATTCCTCAGCCTAAAACTCTTTATCGCGGGTTCCTGTATGGAGTTGCTTTCATTCCGGGGTGATAGAAACAGTAATAGGATAACGACTGTGCTTCAGTGATAAACAAGGCCTTTTCTTCCTGATTGCCGATAAAGCCAGTATCCCATTAGTTGTCAGCTGCGGTTGCCGTGTGCGGAACGATATCTAGATTGACCCAGATAATTGTGTCACCAGCTACAACCCGCAAAGTTGCGGGGCTAAATTTAAAGTCACTATTCGTCACTGTATGCACCCGTGGTCTATCTTGTGAAAAAGCTTCGGGCGAGTAGAGACCGCTAAGGAACATCCTGGCCAGCACTGTGGCCACGATGATCAGTCTCGACTTCAGTTGAAACTCCGAAAACATTTAAGTGATTTAACCATCATTTCAGCATGACCTCATGCGCTTTGAAGGTTTTCAGCCCAGCTTCGAACAAGGATTTCACTTCGCCATTTTCGATATTTGGGAT
>CBDTWQ010000212.1:0-4176 GCA_965364115.1 uncultured Gammaproteobacteria bacterium
GTCTTGGCCTTCATGCGCGCTTCAACTTGTTGGCGTTTGCGCGACGTGCAAGCACAGCTGCCGTAACTGCTGAGTGTCGAATCAAGCGTTATCTTTGAGGTTGTTTTTTCAGGGGATGCGCAGGCGCTAAGGGTCAGCAAGATAATCGATGCCATATAGATTGGTTTGATCATAACTTGTATCTGTCTAGGTAGCTGAGCAAAGGGGCCGTGCTTTCTGGCTCGCCCGCCAATTCTTTTTCTGCAAATTCGATAACGACTACTTCATGCTCAGTCAGAACTTTTAATGCGGCTAGGTCTTCGGTTGGTGCCATCGCTTCCAAGGCTAGAAAATCATCGAGATAACGGGGGTATCGATCAATAATATATTGCATGAATCGGGCCCAGTCCCAAGACTGATGTGACTCAACGTAAGTGGCGCCAATTTTTTCCAACTCTGTTTTGTCGCGTGCCAGCAGGCCGTATTTCTGCAACAAAGGCTGAACCGAACTCGCCGCGACACCTTCTATCTTGGCCAGCAAGATGGTCTTGTCACGCTGGCTAAATTGTTCAGCCAGTTGGTAGAAGTATGCCTCGCCGCTGACTTCTTCCTCATAGTATTGCAGCAGCGTTCCCAGATATTGTTGATTTAAGTCAATGGGTTGATTTAAGTCGATGGGCTGGTTAGCAGAGACAGGATTAGGCATCGTCAAAAAAGACTCGGTCATATTTCATCCGATTGTCAGGATCTATGTCGGTATCGAGTTCGCGAGCGTAGCGATGGCCCGAATAGACCGCGCCGGCGATGATTGATGGCGCTTCGCAGTCGCCGATTCGGGCCAGACCAAAGGCGTTATCGCTACGTTTTTCGAGTTCCAGATAAAGCGCATCGTCCGGTAGACGCATGGTGATCATCACGACGGCTTCCGCTGGCACTGTTTTAACTTCAGTGGTGTAGCTGCATTCAATCTTGGCCTCGTTGCCATCGAAGCCAATCAGCCCGTGCGAGGTAATGAGTTTGACATCAAGTTCCATCAGGCGACGCTGCAGGCGGCCCTGTTCCCCGGTGTTGTCGCCCCAACTGGAAACAATTGACTCAGGCGTTACGAGGGTTACGGCAACGCCTTTTTCTCGCAGCAATTCAGCAATAACGCTGCTCATATAATAGTGATCGTCGTCGTATATCAGGGTGGGCCCATCGGGCAGTCTGCCGGCCATGATGTCATCGGGGGTGAAAATTCCGGTGGCCGGTCCTAGCTCGTCTAAGGCGGAGATATTAAACAATCCGCGCCCGTCGGCTTGCCATTTAGCACCGGTTGCAACCACCACATGATCGGCTTCTATCGCATCGACGTCGTCGGCACTAATGCGGTTGTCCAAATAGACATCCACATTTTGCATAGACTGTATCGCCTGCACTCGATAGTTTCGCACTCGAGCCCATTCGCTGAGGCCTGGTAAGGCGGACTCTAAAGTTACACGCCCCCCCAGTGTTTTTTTGGCTTCAGCCAATAGAACCTGATAGCCGCGCTGACCAAGCGCCCGCGCCGCTTCGAGCCCGGCGGGGCCGGCGCCAACAATAAGAACCGAGGAATCTGAGCCTTTTTTGGCAATTTTCTCCGGGTGCCAGCCGAGCCGCCATTCCTCGCTCATGGTCGGGTTTTGGGTGCAGCGGATCGGAGTTCCGGTGCTGTCACCGGTGTAGCAAATGTTGCAGCCAATGCATTCGCGGATCTCGTCGATACGACCTTGTTCGATTTTCTGTGGCAGAAAAGGGTCGGCAATCGAAGGCCGTGCAGCGCCAATGAAATCAACAATGCCACGGTTAATTTGGGAGACCATGGTGTCGGGAGAGGTGAAACGTCCAACCGAGACCACGGGCTTGCTGGTCACTGATTTCACATAAGACATGTAGGCTTCGAGAGAGCCTTCTTGAATGAAGCGCGAAACACCCATTTCACGCGAGTAATCTTTAATGTTGATATCCCATAGGTCGGGTAATTCGGCTAGCATCTCAATCATTTCTCGATGCTCGCCGATCACTGGGTTATCGCCATCGCCGCCTTGGTCAGCAGAAAAACGCACTGCCACTGCGCAGCGATCACCGACCGCGTCTTTGGTTTCTTCGATCAGTTCGCGCACCAGCCGCACACGGTTTTCGAGACTGCCGCCATACTCGTCGCTGCGAGTGTTAGTTTTGGAACAAAGGAAGTTCGCCAGCATGTAATGGTGGGTTGCATAGACGTAAACAATATCGAAATCAGCATCGCGCGCGCGCAGTGCGGCGGCGCGGTGCCAGCGTCGGACCTCGCGAATGTCAGCCTTGTTCATCGCTCTCGCCTGGAATGGAATTCCTATCGCGTTCGGCATGTGTCCAACATCCATCGCGACTTCACGGGTAAATAGATTGGTCGAACGTGAGCCACCAACCCATAACTCGGCACCGGCCAGTGCGCCATGTTCATGAACCTGTTCAGTCATCAACGCATGCGCCTTAATGTCGCCCTGATCCCAAAGCGATGCATAAGGGTGTGGCAGATCATCAGAGGCAGGGTGAATCGAGCAATATTCAGTGCACACCACGCCCCAGCCGCCTTCGGCTTTCATCCCTCGTAAAGCAGCGACCATGCGCGGTCGTTGCCAGCCTAAACCGGTGCAATGAGGCACTTGATAGAAACGATTCTTGGCGGTTACGGGGCCAATTTTCATCGGCTCAAAAAGGATATCGTAGCGAGGGTCTCTAGTCATTGGCAATTCCTATAAGCGATGGCCGTCCCTGGCCGATTCCTTGCGATATTTAAAGAATCAAAATCCGGCTTTGATCAGTTCGAAAATTTCGTTTGATGCGCTTTCGAACGCGTGATCTTGAGGGATCATAAATTTACCCGTGGCGAGCACATCGGCGGGGTTGCGGCTCAACCCAAGGGCGGTCAGACGCTCGTCAGAAACGGCTGCTATCGCTTTGGCGTTAGAGTGGCCATAACCCTCTTCTTCGATCATTTGAATTCCACGCTCAGGGCTGATCAACCAATCAATCAACTCATAAGCTGCATCGGGCTTGGGAGCCTTAGCGTGCATCATCACTCCACAAACCCAGGTTAATGCGCCTTCTTTCGGTCTTGCAAAGGCGACGGGGATGTCTTGTGAGAGCAGCGTGACTGGCGAACTATTCCAGGTCATTGCGGCCACCAGTTCTCCCGTGGCTAATGCTTGTTCGAGACTGGTAACATCGTCACTATACATCCGAATCAATGGCCGCTGTTTTCGCAGCAGCGCGGCAACCTTGTCCATATTTTCTTTTTTCGACATCTGCTTAAAATCGATGCCAGCCAAGATTGCGGCACACCACCAGGCATCGCCAGCAGAGCCTAGACTACCAATTCTGCCTTTGTAGCGTTCATCCCATAGCAGTTCCCAGCTATGCTCACCATCCTTCCAATCGACGATATCAGTGCGGTAGGTGATTGAAGTCTGGCCCCAATCCATCGGCGCAAAATAGGGTTTTCCATCAATCACATTACCATCGAGTTGCCATAATTCAGGGACGAGGTCCTTCCAGTTAGACAATCGGGAGGTGTCCAGTGGTTGAAACAGGCCGCTTGATATCCACCGGGGAATTTCCACATTGCAAGGATGGGCCACATCGGCGATGAAACCGGCGCGCATTTTAGTGAAGCCTTCTTCGGAGCTACCGTACGCCGCAAAATTGGGCGCTTCACCGTGTTTTTCGATATAGCCTGCGAAATAGGCAGGGTCATCCCAGCCACCCCAAGTGAAATAAGTGGGTTGGTCGACGGCCGCGGCCATCGCCTGGCCCGACATCATTGGTGTCGTCGCGACGGCTATCCCGGCCGCAGCGAGTATCCGGTTAAATTCACGACGAGACATTTCACCCGCCTGTAGCTTATCGATGACCTCATCATTGGGTATACTCTTTTTATGCATGATTCTCTAGCCTCCTCTTTAAGTATTGATTTGATTCCAAACTTGACGATTAAGCCAATCGCAATTTTGGTTGACCGCATCGTTGACAGCGGTCTTAACTCGAAGATACTATCTGACCGGTTAGTCAGTTACAAGTTTCGCCTCGATACCCCTCCAGGTTGGAAGCAACAGGCAATTATTGAAAACAAAACCAATGAAAGCAACCATAGCCCCTACCGATAAGCGCCGTTTGCGCGGTGAAGAGAGTCGCAAG
>CBDTWQ010000213.1:0-4170 GCA_965364115.1 uncultured Gammaproteobacteria bacterium
TTGCATTCTTCCCAGCAATCGCCATTTCAACCGCTGCGCAGCCCAAGGCATAGGCTTGGTCGACGTCGGTTTTTGACGCAATGTGACGGGCTGAGCGCTGCAAATAATCGGCCACCGCCCAGTGAAGTTTATAGCCAAGGGTTTGTTTAATAATGTTCGCGATCACGGGCGCAACGCCGCCTAGTTGCGCATGTCCAAAGGCGTCCTGACTCTTTTGTTCGGCCAGGAAACGACCTTCAGAATCGCGAACCCCTTCTGACACCACCACGCTGCAATAGCCATGTGACTCGACTTTTTGTTGCACCGCGGCCGTAAACTTCCGCTGGTCGAACGCGATTTCCGGAAAAAGTAACACCACCGGAATGTCATAGTCCTCGACTAACCCGCCGGCAGCGGTGATCCAACCAGCGTGGCGACCCATAACTTCGAGTATGAAAACCTTGGTTGAGTTCGCCGCCATCGAGCGCAGATCAAATGAAGCTTCAAGCGTTGAAATGGCGACATACTTTGCGACCGATCCGAAACCGGGGCAAACGTCAGTCAAGGGCAGATCGTTGTCAATCGTTTTTGGGATGTGGATGGCCTGAACCGGGTAGCCCATGGCATTTGAAATTTGCGATACTTTGAAGCAAGTGTCGGCGGAATCACCGCCGCCGTTATAGAAAAAATAATCGATCTCGTGGGCTTTGAAAATTGCGATCAAGCGTTCGTACTCGCGCTTGTTCTCGGTCAGACCTTTGAGCTTGAACCGGCAGGAACCAAAGGCGCCTGCCGGGGTTTTTTTCAGTGCTGCGATATCAGCATCGGACTCCAGCGATGTGTCGATCAACTCTTCATTCAGCGCGCCTAAAATGCCGTTTCGACCCGCGTAGAGTTTGCCAATCTTGTGTTGATTCTGTCGGCAGGTTTCTATCACCCCACAGGCGCTGGCGTTAATCACCGAAGTGACGCCACCGGACTGGGCGTAAAATGCATTTCGTGGGTTCATCCGATTACTCTCCATCAGTGCCCCAAAGCCGAAGAATTAACCGAGCAGTGGCGCAATTACCAAACTGACAATAGCCATTACGTTGATCAAAATATTCATCGATGGCCCCGAAGTGTCTTTGAAAGGGTCTCCCACGGTGTCACCAACCACAGCAGCAGCGTGTGTGGCTGTTCCCTTGCCACCGAGATTGCCTTTCTCAATAAATTTCTTCGCGTTGTCCCAAGCACCGCCGGCATTAGCCATCATCAGTGCCATCAAGACGCAGCTTAACAATCCACCGGCGAGCAAGCCACCGAGTGCCTCTGGGCCGATGGTAAAACCGACCAACGGTGGCGCGCTGACTGCAATGACTCCGGGCAAAATCATTTTCTTCAACGCAGCCGTGGTCGCGATGTCAATGCATCGCGCGGTGTCGGGGCTAGCCTTGCCTTCAAGCAGTCCCTCTATCTCTTTGAACTGTCGGCGAATTTCTTTGATCATTTCAAAGGCGGCGTCACCAACAGCGGTCATTGTGATAGCCGCGATGACGAAAGGAATAACGCCTCCAATAAACAAGCCGATCAGCACGTTGGGGTTGCTCAGTTCGAGTTGGAAGTTAGGAATATTGGCGGAAACCGTTTCAATATACGCAGTGATGATGGCTAATGCCGCTAGTGCGGCTGCGCCGATCGCAAAGCCTTTACCAATCGCCGCCGTCGTGTTGCCCAGCTCATCTAAAGAGTCCGTTATCTTGCGCGTCTCTTCGCCCAACCCCGCCATTTCGGCGATGCCACCCGCGTTGTCCGCTACAGGGCCGTAGGCGTCGATTGCCATCGTAATGCCCACGGTCGCGAGCATCCCAACCGCGGCGATGCCAACGCCATATAATCCGGCGTAACTGCTGCTCACAGCAATAATCGCACAAATTGTCAAAATCGGAATGGCGACCGATTGCATGCCAATCGCTAAACCGCTGATCATCAGCGTGGCCGCACCCGTTTCACCGGCTTTGGCAATGTGCTCTACCGGTTTGCCGGCGGTGTAATATTCAGTAACCAATCCGATGATTATGCCGCCGATAGCACCAGAGAGAATCGCAACCCAGATACCGATGTCGAGACCTAGTTCTGGCACCATAAAAAAGGCCAGCGCGATAAATAGTAAGGAAGAGCCCATGGTGCCCATTCGCAGCGCTTTTTCGGGCGAGCGAGCGGCATTAACCTTGACGATAATAATGCCCGCGATTGAGCAAACTAAGCCAAGTGAGGCGAGCGCCAATGGCAGAAACATCATTGCTTCCTGTCCGCCCATTGCAACGGCAACTGAAATAGACAGTGTTGATGCGATCGCGATGCTGGCGATCATTGAATTGCAGTAAGATTCGAATATGTCTGAACCCATGCCAGCCACGTCACCCACGTTGTCGCCGACATTGTCAGCGATAACCCCAGGATTACGCGGGTCGTCTTCGGGGATGCCGGCTTCAAGCTTGCCCACTAAGTCGGCACCGACATCGGCGCTTTTGGTGAAGATGCCGCCACCGACGCGTGAGAAAAGCGCGACCACTGAGGCGCCCATTGCAAAACCATGGATCGCGTGAATTGTTTCAGGATCACCTGCAAATAAATAAAACACGACGCCAAGGCCGAGCAAACCAAGAGATGCCACGGCTAGCCCCATAATCGAGCCGCCAAAGAAAGCAACCGTTAAGGCTTCCGCCGCGCCTCTTTCATGTGCAGCAGTAGTCGTCCGCATGTTGGCACGGGTGGCGGTGTTCATGCCAATATAGCCAGCGGTGCCCGAGGCAATTGCGCCAAGGAAAAAACAAAGGGCGGTTTGCCAACCTAGAAAGAAATACAGCAAAACGATCAGAACTGCAGAAAACATCCCCAGCATTTTGTACTCACGTTTCATAAATACCATCGCGCCCATATGAATTTCGTGACCAATCTCCACCACCTTGCCCTCGCCCTCAGGGTAACGTTTGACCGCGCCATAAATGATCGCGGCCGCAACCAGACCGAGCACGCCGACAGCGGGCGGCAATAAATGAGTGAAGTCCATACTTTTTCCCCAAGATGACAATGATGTTTTTCAGAGCGGCGCCTCGTTTTTTGGTGCCGACCTGAAAAAACGATGCATGATATCGGTTTTTTTCAAGAGATTGGAATTTCTTTCACAAAAAACTCGCATTTTTCAGTCAGTTTTTCTGCTATCGTCTGCAGGTTGCAACCTCGATCTCTAGCCCAAGGCCAATAACCCGTTTCCATGTTGAAGCGCGAGCAGTTAAAAGACGATTACTCAGAAAACCGACTGATACGGCGACGTCTAGTGTTGTCGGCAATCATCCTGTCGGTATTGATGGGTATTGTGCTGGGTCGACTGTACGTTCTGCAAATTGTCGACTACGAGCATTTCTCAACTCTGTCTGACAGTAATCGCGTTCGAATCAAGGCTTTACCGCCGACCCGAGGTTTAATATTTGATCGCAATGGTGTGGTAATGGCTGATAACTTGCCCACCTATCGCTTGGAAATCATTCGCGAACAGGTCTCTGACCTAGATGCGTTGCTGCTGCAGCTAAAAAAATATGTCAGTTTTAGCGAGTTAGACCTCAAGCGATTCAAACAATCTTCCAAACGTCGACGACCTTTTCAAAGTGTTCCCCTGCGGTTAAACCTGAATGACCAAGAAGTGGCTCGCCTAGCGGTTAACTTGCACCTGTTCGAAGGTGTCGAGATTAATGCTCGCCTGACTCGCAATTACCCAGAAGGATCCCATGCGGTGCATGCGCTCGGTTATGTTGGTCGAATCGACGAGAAGGACTTGAGCGAAGTCGATGATGTCGATTATGCCGGAACCACGCATATCGGCAAACTGGGGCTTGAGAAGTTTTATGAACATGAGTTGCACGGATTGGTGGGAGTTCAGCATGTGGAGGTCAATGCCAGAGGGCGCACCTTACGGGTGCTCGATGAAACGCCACCGAGGCAGGGCAATAACCTGCATCTGACAATCGATTCCCAATTGCAGAAGGTGGCCGAGCATGCCTTTTCAGACTTTACCGGGGCAGTCGTAGCAATTGATCCCAACAATGGAGAAATATTGGCGCTGGTTTCAATGCCCATTTTCGACCCTAACTTATTTGTTAATGGGATCAGTTACGCCAGTTATGATGATTTGAGAGAATCTGATCAGCGACC
>CBDTWQ010000214.1:0-4163 GCA_965364115.1 uncultured Gammaproteobacteria bacterium
GAGTTGCCGCCTGGCTAATAGTGAATTTGGGGGTAAATGGAAACCGTGACAACGTGAGCAGGCTCTTAGTTGATCGGTTGAAACTGAATTTACGGATTCAAATACGGGGGTAGTAAGCATCATCAGATGCTCGTCTAATTTAAAAACCTGGTGGGTTGGTTAGCGGCAGGTCGAGATTCCAGTAGTCAAACCTAAATCTAAATAAGATTGATTTGCATTTGCATTTAGAGATTGATAAAGTTTCCTCCTTAACTTATTGCGACGGAGTTATTCCGTCATGAACTATGGAGTTTGAACCACCGATGAACCGTTTAATCCCTCTCTTAAGCCTCTGCGGCACTCTCTTATTTGCTTCGATGCTGCCGCCAGCGATTGCTGCAGACCAGGTGGTGAACATTTACTCGGCGCGCAAAGAAGCGCTTGTACTGCCTATTTTGAAAGAATTTAAAAAACAAACTGGGATCGATTTTAAACTGGTGACGGGCAAAGCCGATAGTTTACTAAAACGTCTCGAGATCGAAGGTCGCGCGAGCCCGGCTGACCTGTTCATTACGGTCGATGCGGGCAGATTGCAGCGGGCCAAGAGTGCTGGTGTGTTGCAAACGATTAATAGCCCTATTCTGAATCGGGTGGTCCCGGCTAATTTGCGTGATCGTGACAACCAATGGTTCGGCTTGTCGCAGCGTGCGCGGGTTATCTTTTACGCCAAAGACCGCGTTAAGCCGGAAAGTTTATCCAGCTATGAAGCCTTGGCTGAACCCGAATGGAGGCAGCGTGTCTGCATTCGCTCTTCCAATAACGTCTACAACCAATCGCTGGTCGCATCGATGATTGCCAGCATTGGTGTCAACGCTAGCGAGGACTGGGCTGAAGGATTGGTTACAAACTTCGCTCGCAAACCGGCCGGTGGTGACACCGATCAACTGCGAGCAGTTGCTGCCGGGCAATGCGATATTGCTATCGCCAATACCTATTATTTTGGACGCCTAGTCAACAGTAAAAAAGAAAAAGACCGCACTGTTGCAAATAGTTTGGGCGTTTTCTGGCCGAATCAGGCTGATCGTGGTGCTCATGTTAATGTCAGCGGCGCTGGCGTAACTAAGCACGCCAAACACCCACAAGCGGCGCAGCGTCTGCTCGAGTTTTTGGTTGGGGCTGAGTCTCAGGCGTGGTATGCCGAAGTAAATAATGAATATCCTGTGGTTGCCGGTGCAGCCGTTTCAGAGACTTTAAAGTCTTTTGGTGAGTTCAAGGCCGACAGCCTCAACCTGAATCAGTTGGGCGAGAATAATCGTGCTGCGGTCGAACTGATGGACCGAGCGGGTTGGCGATAGCGCTGAGTCGTCGACTCGATCAAGGCAGAATTTCATTCATTCTGCGGTCGGTCGAAGCGAGGTGGGCGGCTTACGATTTGTGCCGCTATGGCTCAGATCTAAGCCGTAGCTGTCGCCACTAGGCTGAAACGAATGCCACAAGAAACCATAAATAAGACGTGGCTTTGGTGGAGCAGTGGCAAAGACAGCGCGTTCGCGTTGCATCGGTTACGCCAGAACCCTGAGTTTGAAGTGGAACGGCTGATTACCACTTTTAATGCCGTTGCCAACCGTGTGGCGATGCATGCGGTGCGAGCCGAGCTCGTTGCTTTGCAGGCTCAGTCATTGGGTTTACCGCTTGAAACCGTAGAACTACCTCTCCCTTGCAGTAACGAAATTTACTTAGCTGAAGCGAACAAAGTAATCAAACTGGCAGAGCAAGCGGGGGTGACGCACATGGCGTTTGGTGATTTGTTTTTGACCGACGTGCGCGCCTATCGAGAAGAAATGCTATCGGTATCGCCTATTCAGCCGGTTTTTCCATTGTGGGGTGAGAATACGCGTGAACTGGCGGAAGAAATGATGGTCGAAGGAATCGAGGCAACGCTGACGTGTGTTGACCCCAAGGTTCTTGACGCATCATTTGTTGGGCGCAGATTTGATTCGTCGCTATTGGCCGATTTGCCCCCGCAGATTGACCCTTGCGGCGAAAATGGTGAGTTTCACAGTTTTGTCAGCAATGGCCCGGGCTTTTCGACGCCACTTAAAGTAAAGCGTGGCATCGTTTTAGAACGTGATGGATTCGTCTTTGCAGACTTGTTGCTAGATCATCATGACGGTAACCATTGATCGTTTGTTAGACCCTGTTAAATCACTCCGCTATTGGGTTAGGTTATGAAGCAAGAAGTTTTGTCTGGCCTGCAAATTCTGCAAGCCATTATTGACGGCGAGCTGCCGCATCCGAGCATCGCCGCCGCGATGCCGATGATATTTCGCGAGGTTGAGCTCGGCCGCGTTTTATTTGAGGCGATGGCGAATGAATCCCATTTAAACCCGATGGGCGGTGTTCATGGTGGTTTCGCCAGCACCGTGCTCGACAGCGTCACCGGTTGCGCGGTGCACTCGATGTTAGAAGCGGGCATTCCATTTGCCACCATCGATCTTAACGTCAAGATGGTGAAGCCGGTGCCTCAAAACGAAACCCTCACCGCCGAAGGCAAAGTGATTAATATCTCCCGTTCTTTGGGTATTTCTGAAGGGCAACTAAGAAACGATAGTGGTCAGCTACTAGCGCACGCAACCGCCACTTGCATGATCATTCGGCGCTGAGCAAGTCTCGCTTCAAGCAGGGCCACGCAGGACCTATGCGGGTTCGCCGACACGCTCATTCGTCTCTAACTTCACCATGCAATTAGTGCCACGACTTAAAATTTGGCTAGGCGCTCATTTGGTTTGAGGTAACAGACAAGTTACCGCTGATTCATTTCTGATAGGGCGCTGGCATTTCATCTTCATCAATCCCTGGCACATGAGTGATGCCAGCGCGTTGTTTCCAGTCGACCGGATAGGCGGAGTAGAAAATCACGCATTTCTCATCGCACTCATATTTAACGTGGTTGTCTTTCGGCACAAACATCAGGTCGCCCGGATTTAGCTCATAACTGATCTCATCGACCACCAGTCGAAAGCAGCCTTGCAGACAATAGATCAATTCGTCACAGGTTAAATCCCAAGGAACAGAAATGTTGTTTAGGGCGTTGATTCCGCCGCACATACTGTCGCTCTGTGCGATCGTAACAAAAGGTTTGATGAAGGTGCCGTTTGACGGCAGGTTATCGATCCGGTCTTGAATCTCGGCAATACGAAAAACACTGGGTGCGGTCATGCTTTGCTCCTTTAAAAATTGGAGGTTAGAAAATTAACCTCATGATGGGTGTTGGTTTAATCGAGTAGTTCCATGATGGCTTGGTCGAGAAATGAAGTGAATTGTGGGTCATTACCGGGCGAGGCAACGCAGTGGCCCCACGGCGATGCATAGATGCGCAGTTCGCCATTGGCAACCTGCTTGATTTCGAGTTGGTTGTCGGCCGGCTGAAAATAAAGGTCGTTGTCGCAGGCAATTACAATGGTTTTTGCTTTAATCGCATTCAATGCGGCCACCCAATCGCCCTGATAGGCGGGTTGCGCGCTGATATCCCCAATCTGCCAGGTTTTTAGTTTGCACAACAGGTTGTTGGCATCCCAGTCTAGATGGTCTTGTTCCCAGTCTTGCAGCAGGGCTTCGGCGCTGTCGAAACCTTGCAAGCGATACATTTGCTCGCGGAAAAAGGTTTGCGAAAAAGCCCAGCCTGCATACACCCGGGCAAAAGCTTTTAAGCCGCGCTTAGGCGGTGATTGATAATCGCCTTCAGCAAAGTGGCCATCGGCGGTCAAAGCCGCTTTGACGCCTTCGAGAAACACGATGTTATGTTCCGAGGTTCTTGCTGAAGCGCAAAAGGGCAAAATCGCGCGCACAAAGTCAGGGTATTGCGCGGCCCATTGGAAAGACTGACAACCCGCCATTGACCAACCCATCACCAGTGCGATTTGGTTAACGCCTAACGCCTCGGTGAGCAAAGCGTGTTGTGCCCGCACATTGTCGTAAAGCGTGATCAGCGGGAATTTGGCTGCATCGTAAGGTTTGGGCGTGTTGCTCGGGGAAGACGAAAGGCCATTGCCGAACAGATTGATCGAAACGATGAAATGCCGCGCTGGGTCGAGCGCGCGACCCGGGCCAAAAAAACCTTGGTTGCGCCGATGGCTGCCGGTGTAGAAGGTTGGCAGAACCACCACATTGCTTTTGCTCGCATT
>CBDTWQ010000215.1:0-4157 GCA_965364115.1 uncultured Gammaproteobacteria bacterium
ACTATGATGGGTGTCGAAGTGCTATTGCGATGGCAGCACCCGACTAAAGGCCTGATAGGACCCGACGAGTTCATTCCGATTGCCGAGGAAACTGGTGTGATTGCTGAGATTGGTCTGTGGGTGCTGCGCCAGGCCTGCAAGCAGGCAGTGACATTTTTAGAACAGACATCGCATCCGGAGTTTTATCTCGCGATTAATGTATCGATTCGGCAATTCAAAAGTGGATTCGGCCGGCACCAAGTGACCGAGATTTTGGAAGAAACCGGTTTTCCCTGCGAAAATCTGTTGTTTGAAATAACCGAATCTTTGTTAATGGATAACGATGTTAAGATCAAGGAGGCACTGAATGATTTTCGAGATATGGGAATTCGCCTAGCGGTTGATGATTTTGGCAAAGGCTACTCTTCGCTCGGTTATTTGCGTCAATTTCCGCTAACGACGTTGAAAATCGATCGATCTTTCGTACACGACATTGCGACCAAAGTTAAAGATCGGCGCTTGGTAGAAGCGATTGTTGGAATGGCGCGTGGCTTAGGTCTGTCGGTAGTCGCCGAAGGCGTCGAAACAGCCGAGCAAGAAGATGTGCTGCGATCCATTGGCTGCGACTTAGTGCAAGGTTACTTCTATGGTAAGCCGCTCTTTGCGCACGATATCGATGGCCGATTCGAGGCTGAAGCGTTGGCTGGAATTTAAGGTATAAGTCGCAATAAGGAGAGAGCAGTAAGCCGCCAAAGTCAGCCGTCAGAAATAGCACGCGGTAGCGATCGACAAATCTTAAGATCGAGAGAAACGTGTGATCAAGTTATCGAGTAAAACGAGTGTTGGATCAATCTGCGCAAGTGGCAGAAATTCATTGGGTTGATGGGCCTGATCGATAGAACCCGGCCCGATAATCATCGTCTCAGTCTGCATCGCGTTGAAATAGGGCGCTTCCGTGCCAAACGCGACACTGCTATTCGGCTTTCCGGTCAAATGGGTCAGAAACTGAGCAATCTCGCTGGCTTCATCGGTGTTCATCGGTGGCAGGTGCTCACCCAAAATTTGCAAGCTCGCGTCTAAGCCGCGCTGCTCGGCAACTTCCAAAGCGATCGATTCAATATCTTTATGAAGCTGTTGATACGACATCGACGGTAAGAATCGAATATCGATCAGTAAACGACAGGCACCACAAATTCGGTTGGCGTTGTCGCCACCATGAATGTGCCCCAAATTCATCGTTGGGGTTGGAATCACAAATGCTTGATCCTCAAACTGTCCTCGAATCTTCTCGCGATAAGCGAGCAAAGCGGTGATGAACTGATGCATCCCTTCAAGCGCATTGTTGCCAAGCGAAGGATCGCTGGCGTGACCGGATTGGCCGATATATTCAACCGACAGCGTCAAGACGCCCTTGTGTTGTCTGATCGGGGTTAAATTAGTGGGTTCGCCAATCACGCAGTATTGACCCAGTTTACGGCCGTTGTCGGCAATCAGCTTAGCGCCGCTCATCGTCGATTCTTCGTCTGCGGTTGCGACAATGGTCAGTGGCCTCGCCAGTTTGTTTAAATCTATCTTGCTGCTAGCGGTTAATGCCAGTGCGAGAAAGCTCTTCATGTCGCAACTGCCAAGGCCGTAGATGCGCTGATCGCGTTGATCAGCAACGAATGGATCGCTCTGCCACAAATCAGGGTCGCAGGGCACGGTGTCGGTATGACCTGATAACACCAGTCCGTCGCTGCCGCTGCCCGCGCGAGCAATCAAATTCGATTTTCGCGGGTTTACCGACTGAATCTCTATTTCAAAACCGAGCGCTTCACACCACTCGGCAATCAGCTCGATAACTGCATGGTTGCTCTGATCTAGCCGGGCAGAAACACAGCTAATCGATGGTATTGCGATCAGTTGTGCAATCATTGTCTGCACATTTGGCAACCGTTGATGCATTCGATATTAGTCGAGCTCGAAATCGGTGACCGCGCCCTCTGAGGCGGAGCTGACTTGGCGAGCATATTTGGCAAGCAAGCCTCTTTTGTATCGAGGCTTGGGAGGGATCCAGGCCTTAGCACGGCGTTTCAATTCACTCGCCGTGAGCTTTACGTTAACTTCACGTCTCTCCGCGTCGATGGTGATTTGATCGCCATTTTTTAGCAGTGCAATGGGTCCACCTAACGCCGCTTCGGGTGTCACATGACCGACAACGAACCCATGAGAACCACCTGAGAAACGACCATCGGTTAGAAATGCCACCTCTTCACCCATGCCCTTGCCCATAATCGCGCTGGTGGGTGATAGCATCTCGCGCATACCGGGCCCGCCCCGGGGGCCTTCATAGCGCACTACAATGACGTCGCCCTTTTTTACCGTGCCGTCGAGAATTTTTTTCAACGCTTGCTCTTCGGATCCAAATATTCTCGCTTTACCGGTGAAGCTGAGTCCTTCCTTACCGGAAATCTTAGCCACCGCACCTTCTGGCGCCAAGTTGCCACGCATGATGACAAGGTGACTGTCCTTTTTGATCGGTTGGTTAAGCGCTCGAATGATCTCTTGGCCTTTGGGATAAGGTTGAACATCCTTAAGATTTTGCGCTAGCGTTTTCCCGGTGACCGTGAGGCACTTGCCATGCAGCAAACCGGCATCAAGCAGCATTTTCATCAGCGGCTGAATCCCACCAATTGCAATCAGGTCAGACATCATTGCCTTGCCGCTCGGGCGTAAATCAGCCAACACGGGTACTCGCTTGCCGATGCGGGTGAAGTCGTCAAGCTTGAGTTTGACACCTATTGCCGAAGCCATCGCCAATAGGTGAAGCACCGCATTGGTCGAGCCACCGAGCGCTATGACCATCGTAATCGCATTATCAAAGGCCTTGCGTGTCATGATGTCGCTGGGTCGAATGTTGGCCTTTAGCAAGCGCATTGCCGCTTTACCGGCTTCGACACAGTCGTCGCTTTTGTCTTTTGAGACGGCCGCTTGAGCCGAGCTATTCGGCAAGCTCATGCCCATCGCTTCAATCGCTGAAGCCATGGTGTTAGCGGTGTACATGCCGCTGCAGGAACCGGGGCCAGGAATCGCGGTTGATTCGATTTGTTTAACCTCGCGCTGGCTGATTTTGTTTTGTGCCTGCGCGCCAACGGCCTCGAACACGGAAACAATGTCGGTGGCTTTGCCTTTGTGGCAACCCGGCATAATAGTGCCGCCATAGACGAACAAGGCAGGTCGATTGAGCCGAGCAATGCCCATCATGCAGGCCGGCATGTTCTTGTCACAACCGCCAATTGCGACTAGCGCATCGAAGCCCTGACAACCGGCAACCGCCTCGATAGAGTCGGCGATCACTTCTCGTGATACGAGTGAATACTTCATTCCCTCAGTGCCCATCGAAATGCCGTCGGAGATGGTGATGGTGTTGAAGATCACCGCTTTGCCACCGGCCGCGTTAGCGCCCTCGACGGCTCGGTCGGCGAGTTTGTCGATGTGCATGTTGCACGGCGTGACCATGCTCCAAGTCGAGGCAATGCCAATCTGCGGTTTCTTGAAATCGGCGTCATTAAAGCCGACGGCACGCAGCATCGAGCGGCTCGGGGCGCGTTCGACGCCATCCACAACAATCGAGGAATATTTGCGGGTTTCAGATTTCGAAGCAGACTTTTTGTTGGCCATATCGGGACGTTTACTAAGCATAATGGGAGTCGCAACAGGTTAGGCAAAGCCTCCAAGGGTTGCAAGTGAATAAAACCGGACTGAAAACCCAAATTCGCGATTTCTCACCTATAATTTATTGGGTTGACGCCTATCCAAGTTTGTTTCATGGTTGAACTCATTTTGATCGCGATTATTTCGGCACTGCTCGGTGCTGGTGTTGCTTGCTATTGGTTTTTTGGTAGGCCGAACAATCGCCGCAAACAGTCGCGTGGAATTCAAAGTAATCGGTTTCATGGATTGATCGAAGCGACCGTTGGCACCACAGGAGAGGCTTATTTTTACGCCTTGGTGCGCGAACTGTCGCAGTTTTTGTCAGTCGAAGCGGTGTTGCTGGCGCACTGCGTTGACGAAGAAAAGCAGCAACATCAAACCCTCGCTTATTGGTCCGATGGCGGCTACTTGATGAATCACTCGATTTCTCTTGTGAATAGTCCTTGTGGTGAAACCGGCGGATTTTGGTATATGGAAAATTCCGC